>JANNYX010000135.1:0-10760 GCA_031410295.1 Rhodoferax sp. | reverse complement strand
CACCATCGCCACCAACATGGCCGGGCGCGGCACCGACATCGTGCTCGGCGGCAACGTCGAGAACCAGATCAAGATCATCGACGCCGATGCGTCGATCGCCGACGCCGACAAGGCCGCCCGCGCAACGAAGCTGCACGACGAATGGCAGGGCCTGCACGACAAGGTCAAGGCCGAAGGCGGCCTGCGCATCATCGCGACGGAACGCCACGAGAGCCGGCGCATCGACAACCAGCTGCGCGGCCGTGCCGGCCGCCAGGGCGACCCGGGCTCGTCGCGCTTTTACCTGTCGCTCGAAGACCCGCTGATGCGCATCTTCGCCGGCGACCGCGTGCGCGCCATCATGGACCGCCTGAAGATGCCCGATGGCGAGGCGATTGAAGCCGGCATGGTCACGCGTTCTATCGAGAGCGCCCAGCGCAAAGTCGAGGCGCGAAATTTCGACATTCGCAAGCAGTTGCTTGAATACGACGATGTGGCCAACGACCAGCGCAAAGTGATTTACCAACAGCGCAATGGCATTCTGGATGCGAAGGATCTTTCAGCGCAAATCGCCTCCTTGCGCGAAGGCTGCTTTACCGATCTGGTACGCCAATACGTGCCTGCTGAGTCTGTCGAAGAACAGTGGGAGATTGACAAGCTTGAGCAGACGCTGACCGACGACTGGCAAATCGCCTTGCCGCTCAAAAGCCAGGTGCAGAGCGCCAGCGCCATCACCGACGAGGAAATTCTGGAGACCGTCTGCAAGGCTGCCAACAGCGCCTTTGACGCCAAAGTCGAACAAATTGGCGCAGCGAACTTTGTGCAGTTTGAGCGCATGGTGCTGCTGCAAAGCATCGACACCCATTGGCGCGAGCACCTGAGTTCGCTTGACTATTTGCGCCAGGGCATTCACTTGCGTGGCTACGCGCAAAAACAGCCCAAGCAGGAATACAAACGCGAGGCGTTCGAGTTGTTCGGGCAATTGCTGGACTCCGTGAAGAACGAAGTCACCAAAGTATTGATGACAGTGAAAATCCAGTCCAGCGAGCAGCTTGAGCAGGCTGCTGACGACATGGAAAAACGCGGTGAAAACATCGCCAATGTGACCTACACCGCGCCCACCGAAACCGGTGAGGTTGTGGCGGTGGTCGATGAAGGCACGCTGGGCAGGAAGCCGATGCCGTTCGGTGAAACCATTCCCCGCGTCGGCCGCAACGAACCCTGCCCCTGCGGCAGCGGCAAAAAATACAAACAGTGCCACGGCAAACTTGCTTGACCGCGGCACTACCGAACCACGGCCCGACCTGGCACCAGACCTGCCTGCTGTATCGGCAGTACCCAAAGGATCACCATGCCCGTCAACCTCAGAGCGCCTGAAGCGGCCAGTTTGCATCCGATTGATGGCGTGTGCATCGGTGTCACCGAAGCCGGCATTCGCAAGGCCAACCGCAAAGACCTCACCGTGGTTTTGCTCGATCCTGGCGCCTCTGTGGCAGGTGTGTTCACGCAAAACCGGTTTTGCGCGGCGCCGGTGCAGATATGCCGCGACCATTTGACTGCCAACTCCGGCATCCGTGCCATGCTGATCAACACCGGCAACGCGAACGCGGGCACCGGCGCGGACGGCTTGGCGCGGGCGCGGCAAAGCTGCGCGGCCCTTGCCAGGGCCCTGGATATCGCACCAGCGCAGGTGCTGCCCTTCTCGACCGGCGTGATCATGGAGCCGCTGCCGGTGGACCGCATCGAAGCAGGTCTGGCGGCTGCCATCGCCGATGCATGCGCCGACAACTGGCTGCGCGCCGCCGAAGGCATCATGACCACCGATACCATCGCCAAGGCTTTCAGCGCGCAGGCGGTGATTGCCGGCAAGACCGTCAGCGTCACCGGCATCAGCAAAGGCGCCGGCATGATCCGCCCGAACATGGCGACGATGCTGGGCTTCATGGCGACCGATGCCTGCGTCAGCCAAGACCTCATGAATGAACTGGCGCTGACGCTGGCAGAGGGCTCCTTCAACCGGGTCACGGTCGATGGCGACACCTCGACCAACGACTCCTTCGTGGTGATCGCCACCAACAAAGCCGCGCATGCACCGGTCACTTCTTTGGCCAGCCCGGATGGCCAGGCGCTATTGGCCGTGATGCTGGAAGTCGCGCTCAAGCTCGCCCAGGCGATCGTGCGGGATGGCGAAGGCGCGACCAAATTCATCACCGTGCAGGTCGACGGCGGCAAATCGAGCGCTGAATGCCGCAAGGTCGCCTACGCCATTGCCCATTCGCCCTTGGTGAAGACTGCGTTTTTTGCCAGCGACCCCAATTTGGGGCGGATTCTGGCGGCGGTCGGTTATGCCGGAATCGACGATCTAGACCAAAGCGGCATCGAACTTTTTCTGGATGATGTGCATGTGGCAACACAAGGTGGCCGCAATCCGGCCTACCGCGAGGAAGACGGCCAGCGCGTGATGAAACAAAGCGAAATTCTGGTGCGTGTGGACCTGGGCCGCGGCCAGGCCAGCGACACCGTGTGGACCTGCGATTTCAGCCATGACTATGTGACCATCAACGCGGACTACCGCTCATGAATGAAAAATTCGAACGCCTGCTGACGCGGGCCGAACACCTGCTGGGGCGGATTGAATCGGTCTTGCCGCAAGCCCTGAGCGCGCCAGACTGGGCCGCCTCGTCGGCCTGGCGCTACCGCAAGAGGAGCAGCGGCCACGGCAGCCTGGAGCCGGTGCGCCACATTGGCAAGATGGCGCTGGGCGACCTGAAGGAAATCGAGCCGCAAAAAGAAAAAATCCAGCGCAACACCTTGCAGTTTGTCGAAGGCAAACCGGCCAACAACGTGTTGCTCACGGGCGCGCGTGGCACCGGCAAGTCGTCGCTGATCCGCGCTTGCCTGAACGAATATGCGCCGCAGGGCTTGCGTTTGATCGAGGTTGACAAAGCTGACCTGATCGACCTGCCCGACATCGTCGACGTCGTCGCCGAACGCCCTGAAAAATTCATCGTGTTCTGCGACGACCTGAGTTTTGAAGACGGCGAGCCGGGTTACAAAGCGCTCAAGTCGGTGTTGGATGGTTCGATCTCCGCCACCACGGCCAACGTGCTGATTTACGCCACCAGCAACCGGCGCCACCTGCTGCCTGAATACATGAAGGAAAACCTCACCTACACCCACCGGGAGGATGGTGAAGTGCACCCAGGTGAGGTGATCGAAGAAAAAATTTCACTCTCCGAGCGTTTTGGATTGTGGGTGAGTTTTTACCCATTCACGCAGGACGAGTACCTTGTCATCGTCGGTCAATGGTTGTCGTCGTTCGGTGTCAACGCCCAGGCGATTGCCGCGGCGCGACCCGAGGCGCTGGTGTGGGCGCTGGAGCGTGGTTCGCGCAGCGGGCGCGTGGCCTGGCAGTTTGCGCGCAACTACGCCGGCAGCCACTTCATCGCCGCCTGATTCAAGGCGGCCCGGGTTCCTTTGACCACAGCTTCAAATGACGAGATGACACCAGCGCTCGTGGCCGACGGCAACCTGCCCCGCACCGGTGGCGCACAGCGCAAGTTGACGGAGGTGGCGGTGGGCGTTTTGATGCGCCCTAACGGCCAATTCCTGCTTACCTCGCGGCCCGCCGGCAAAGTCTACGCAGGGTACTGGGAGTTTCCCGGCGGAAAACTTGAAGCTGGTGAAACTGTGACGCAAGCACTTCGACGGGAATTGCAGGAGGAGATCGGCATCGTCATTGGTGCGGCCACCTTATGGAAGACCGAAGTGGTGGACTACCCGCACGCGCTGGTGCGACTGAACTTTTGCAAAGTGTTTGAATGGAGCGGCGACTTGCACATGCACGAAGGCCAGCAGTTCGCCTGGCAACACTTGCCGGTGACGGTGATTCCGGTGCTGCCGGGGACCGTGCCCGTATTGCAATGGTTGGCTGACGGTCAATAATATCTATACCAATAAATTCTTAACGAGAATAAATGGAATAAGGCCGTCTAAAAATGGCAATAGTATGCTATATTAAATATATTAATATTACCTAAATTACATACAAAAAAGTCAATAAAATTAATTAACAACGGATTTTTAGGGTGGTGAAACCCGTCCGCTGAACCCCCCGTCAAGACCGCTTTGAACTGCCGCAGCTTATTGCAAGCGTGCATCACCGAAGGGTTGGTCATCCGAGGGTGCATCGGTGGACATTCGAAAACTTTCATTGGCCCAGGCGCCCAGGTCGATCTGTTTGCAGCGTTCGCCGCAAAATGGCCGGTACACATTTTTCGGGCCGTAAACGCTGTCGCCCCCGCAAGCCGGGCAAATCACAATTTTTGGCGCTGGATCGGTGCGGGGTGAATTCGAGGTACTGGCCACGCAGTTTCCCTTCGGTTCAGGAACACAGCGTCAATTCGAACGCGGTGTCGGTGCTGTCCAGATGCAGCTTGTCGTCCCCACCCTGGCGCATCAATCGGATCGACACCATCAAGCGGTTGCCGCTGATCTCCGGGATCAAGCCCAGCGCCGGGTCAAGCGCCAGGCGCAACAGCTGGAACGTGCGCCCTTGCGGCAAATTCTGCTGAAACTGGCCGCCGCTGGCCATCACCTTTTGAGCCGCGCCGGCCTCCCGCAACAATACCAGCAGCATTTGCACCGAGTCCGCCAGCGGCGCCATTTTGGCCGTCCACAGCGCCAGGTCGGCATGGCGCCGCAGGGCGTCGCCCTGCTGCCAGGCGTAATACGCGGGCAGATCAAACTCGCAAGTACCGCCAGGAATACCGACGCGGCTTCGGATGCTCATCAACCAGTCGTTTTCCGTGAGTGACTGCCCAACTTTGCCGGGCAAGCTGTTCAGCGCGGTGAATTTCTGGTCAAGCTGGGTCATCACCTGGTCCAGTACCTTCTCTGAAATGGCTGGGTTGCCGCGAAAGGCGCCCAGCGCATGTTTCTGTTTGTCCAGGTCTTTGAGCACGTCGGATTTCAGGTCGGCACGGGCGCCCACGTCCATGATCTCAAATATCGTTGCCAGCGCGAAATGGTGGTCCAGCGCCGAGTCACGCGCCGTCAATTCGGCCAGGCGGCGGCACAGATGTTCGAGTCGCAGGTAGGTGCGAATGCGTTCGTTGAAAGGGTATTCGTAGAGGATCACGCGGGTTTCCTGGGGGTCCGGGGGCGCGCCACCAAGCGGGCCACTAGCGGGATGATAGCCCGAGCTGCACGGCCAGCTCGCCAACTTCAGCCGCAAGCTGGACCAGGGTGATCTGGTCATTGAAGATCACCATGTCGGCGGCGCTCAGGCGCAGGCTTCGGGGTGCTTGTGCCGCGATGATCTTTTCGACGCCGTCACGCGAGAGGCCGCTGCGCGCCATCACGCGCTGGATCTGCGTCTCGGGCAGACAATCAATGACCACCGCGGCGTCAAGATTTTGTCGCCATCGTGTGGATTCAACCAGCAGGGGAATGTCAAATACTATGCAGGTGATTGCGGCATCCTCAAAAGCCTGGGTCTGCCGCGCGATTTCCTGGCCGACCAGCGGGTGCACGATCGCCTCCAGGCGTTTTTTGGCGCTGGCATCTACGTACACCAGCTCGCGCATTTTGTCGCGGTCAAGAGCGCCCGCCGCCGTGATGAAACCGGGGCCAAAGGCTTTGGAGAGGGCTTCTATGGCCGAACCGCCGGCGGCACTGGTCGCGCGCGAAATTGCATCGGCGTCAATCACTGCGGCACCGCGTTCAACCAGCATGGTGGCCACGGTGCTTTTGCCGCTGCCTATGCCGCCAGTAAGCCCGAGTCTTAGCAGGTGCGCCATTGCCGATGCGATTCAAATCCTGCGCAAGTCCGCCGGTGGCTGTTAGAGCCCAAACGGACGCAGGATGGCCTGCGGGCCAAACACCAGGGCGGTGAGGCCGGCGCCCGCGAGAAACGGCCCAAACGGCACATAACCCCCTTCACGCAGGCCGGGGCCGAACTTTAGGGCAATACCGACCATGGCACCTATCACCGACGCCATCAAAATGATCGGCACCAGCGCCTGCCAGCCGAACCAGGCGCCCAGGGCGGCGAACAGCTTGAAGTCGCCGTAACCCATGCCTTCCTTGCCGGTCGCCAGTTTGAACGCCCAATACACCAACCACAAAGACAAGTAACCCGCGACAGCACCCCACAACGCAGTGGACAAGGGCACCGCAGTGAACAGGAGGGCGCTGGCGATCAAACCACCCCACAAAAGGGGCAGCGTGATGTCATCAGGCAGCAGTGTGGTGTCCCAATCGATGCAGGCCAGAGCGACGACGGCGGCACAAAACGCACACCAGCCCAAGGCGGTGGCTGTCACACCCCATTTCCATCCGCACCAGGCAAACAGGGCCCCGGTAGCCAATTCAACCAGTGGGTATCGAATGCCAATTTTGGCGCCACAGCTGGCGCATTTGCCGCGCAAGGCCAGGTAACTCAGGACGGGGATGTTTTCGAACCATCGAATCTGGTGGCCACAATTGCGGCAACAAGAACGTGGCGCCAACAGATTGAAACGCGGGGCCTCAAGGGTCGCACCCGCGTCCGGTGGTATTTTTTCGACCAGATCTGCGCATTCGGCGGCCCATTGCCGCTCCATCATTTTGGGCAGTCGGTAAATCACCACGTTCAAAAAGCTGCCAATCAGCAGCCCCAACAGGCCCAAAACGCCTGCATCAAGCCAGGGCGCCCCCAACATCAAACGACCTGGCCGAGCTTGAAGATAGGCAGGTACATGGCGACCACAATGCCGCCAATGACAGTGCCCAGGATGACGATGATGATCGGCTCCATCAGGCTGGAAATGCCGGCCACCATGTCATCAACCTCGGCTTCGTAAAAGTCGGCCGCTTTGCCCAGCATGTGGTCGATAGAGCCGGATTCTTCACCGATGGCGCACATTTGCAGCACCATCGAGGGAAACAGGTTGGCATTGGTCATGGCGGTCGTCAAGGCGGTACCGGTCGAGACTTCGTGCTGAATCTTGATAGTGGCCGCGGTGTAAACATAATTGCCTGACGCGCCGCCAACGGAGTCCAGCGCCTCCACCAGCGGCACGCCGGCGGCGAACATGGTGGAGAGAGTGCGGGTCCATCGCGCAATGCAGGATTTGTCCACCAGCACCCCGAAAATCGGCAACTTGAGCATCACCCGGTCCATGAACTGCTGCATTTTTTCGTTGCGTTTCCAGGACTCCATGAAGAAGTAGAAACCACCACCGATGCCGCCGAAAATCAACCACCAGTAACTCACAAAAAACTCGCTCATGGCGATCACCACCAGCGTCGGCATCGGCAGTTCGCCGCCAAACGACGAGAACACCTGCTTGAAGGCAGGAATCACGAAGATCATGATCACCGCAACCACCACAAAGGCGACGATCAGCACGGTGATGGGGTACATCAGCGCTGACTTGATCTTGGACTTGATGGCCTCGGTCTTCTCCATATAGACCGCCAGGCGGTCCAGCAGTTGGTCCAGGATGCCGGCGGATTCACCAGCTTCAACCAGGTTGCAATACAGGTTGTCAAAGTACAGTGGATACTTGCGGAACGCCACGCTCAGGGAGGTGCCGGTTTCGACATCGGTACGAATGTCACTGAGCAGTTTGGTCACGCGCGGGTTCGGATTACCGCGCCCGACGATGTCAAAGGCTTGCAACAACGGCACACCGGCTTTCATCATCGTGGCCAGCTGGCGCGTGAAGATCGCCATGTCTTTGGGCTTGATCGATTTGCCCGCACCCATGCGGCGTTTTTTGATTTTTGTCGGTGTTACGCCCTGACGCCGCAGCGCCGACTGCACCTGGTTTTCACCACCGGCCCGAATTTCACCGCGAACCTGCTTGCCGTTTCTGTCTTTGCCTTCCCATTCGAAGACGGTTTCTTTGGAGTTCTTGGGCTTCGCGGTCGCCATAATTTCCTTTTAACTTTGCTTTATTCGTTCGTTACCGCAAGAATTTCTTCCAGCGACGTCAGGCCCTGCTTGACCTTCTGCAAACCGGCTTCGCGCAAGGTGCGCACACCGTCCGCCCGGGCCTGGTCGGCGATGTCCAGCGCTGTGCCATCACGCAAAATGACGCGCTGGATGGCGTCGGTCAGCGGCATGACCTGATAGACGCCAACGCGGCCACGGTAGCCGTTGTTGCAGGCCGAACAGCCGACCGCCCGGTAGCTGACCCAGGAGGTCTCAAAATCCATGGGCTTGAAGCCAGCGTCCAGGTAGGCCTGGCGTGGAATGTCGGCGAACGCCTTGCAGGCAGTGCACAAGCGGCGCGCCAGGCGCTGTGCGGTGATCAGGATCACGCTGGAGGCAATGTTGAACGGCGCCACGCCCATGTTGCGCAGGCGCGTGACGGTGGTCGGCGCGTCATTGGTGTGCAAGGTTGACAACACCATGTGGCCGGTCTGCGCGGCTTTCACGGCAATATCGGCCGTTTCCAGGTCGCGGATCTCGCCGACCATGATGATGTCCGGATCCTGGCGCAAAAACGAGCGCAGCGCTGTGGCAAAGGTCAGCCCGGCTTTTTCATTCACATTGACCTGGTTGACACCCGGCATGTTGATTTCGGACGGATCTTCTGCGGTGGCGATATTTACGCCGGGCTTGTTGAGCTCATTCAGGCAGGTGTAAAGCGACACGGTTTTGCCGGAGCCGGTGGGTCCAGTCACCAGAATCATGCCGTAGGGCCTGCCGATGGCTTCGAGCAGGCGCGCTTTGTCTTCGGGGTCGTACCCCAGCGCGTCGATGCCAAGTTTGGCGCTGCTAGGGTCAAGTATCCGGATCACGATTTTTTCACCGTACAAAGTCGGTAAGGTGCTGACCCGAAAATCGATGACCCGGTTGGGCCCGATTTTGAGTTTCATCTTGCCGTCCTGTGGCACGCGCTTCTCGGAGATATCCATCCTGGAAATCACTTTGATGCGGGACGCCAACTTGTCCTTGATTGCCACCGGCGGTGCAGCGACCTCGCGCAGCTGGCCGTCGATGCGAAAACGCACGCGGTAATTGTGTTCGTACGGTTCGAAATGAAGGTCCGACGCGCGCAGGGTGAAAGCATCGAGCAACATCTTGTGCAGGAATTTGACAACCGGCGCGTCCTCCACCTCGGCCACACTGGCCTGGTCGTTGTCGGGTTGCCCGGCCGCAGCGTTTTCGTCAAACTCGAATTCGCTGCCGATGATCTCTTCCATCGTCTCGGTCGCGGTGGCCGTGTTGACATCGACCAATTTGAGCAATTTGTCGTATTCGGCAATGACCCAATCGACGCCAAGTTGGGTCGAAAAGGTAATTTTTTCAACAGCTTCTTGATCGGAAGGGTCGGCAGTCGCCACGATAAGGCGGCTGTTGCGTTTGGACAGTACGACGATGCGGTAGGCGCTGCAAATCTTGTTGTCCAGCAAACCCTTGGGAAGCCTTCCGGTGTCTATGGCGTCCAGGTCAACCAGCGGTGCCGCGAACGCAGAAGACATCGTGTGCGCGAGATCAAAGGCGGAAACCGCGCCCGAGCCCGTCAACTCCGCGATAAAGCTTGTGCGATTGAGGGTCGCCTTGCGCAGAATGTCTTCGGCCGACTTTTGCCCGAGTTTTCCTGCAAGAATGAGAGCACGCCCCAGGCCGGGAAGGGCGATGGTGGGGGTTTCCCGGGGGGCGTTGTCTACTGCTGCCATGACCTGAAAATGTACTACGTCAGAGGGCGTTTGGCCAATGATCTGAGTTGAAATTCATCAGAATACGACGCAATTTCAGTTCAAATTCGCACCCAGCGTAGGCGCGACGACGGAGACAGTGCTCCAGCACGGCTGGAAGGAGCAGCACCCGATGGGTGCGAATTTGAACTGAAATTTGGTCGGGGTGAGAGGATTCGAACCTCCGGCCTCTACGTCCCGAACGTAGCGCTCTACCAGGCTAAGCTACACCCCGCTTTAAGAGGTGATTCCAGAGGCAAAGCCTCAGTGGTCACGCTCCAATAATTGAGTCGCCAATTGTATCAAACAGGCGCCATAGGCATTTGCTGGCAGGCGTCGCGCCGCTTCGATCGCGCGTTGGGCTTCTTGCGCCGCCGCCTTTCGCGCAACGTCAAGAGCGCCGGTGGATTTCACGATGCTGACGACCTCGGCCAACTTCTCGACCGAGCCGTTTTCAATGGCCGACGTGATCAAGCTGCGTTGGCTGGAAGTGCCACGTTGCATGGCTGAAATCAATGGCAATGTGGCCTTGCCTTCGCGCAGATCGTCACCGAGGCTTTTGCCCATCACAACTGCGTCACCATCGTAGTCCAGCACGTCATCGATCACCTGAAAGGCCGTACCCAGGGCCTGGCCGTAGTCACTGCAAGCTGCCTCAATCTCTGCGTTGGCATTGGCGAGCATGGCCCCAACCCTGGCGCTGGCCTCGAAGAGTTTTGCCGTCTTGGAGCGAATCACCTGCAGATAACTGGCTTCATCCAGTGCCGCGTTGTGCATGTTCATCAACTGCATCACTTCGCCCTCAGCGATGACATTGGTGGCATCGGCCAATACCTGCATGATGCGCATGTCCTGGGCGTCCACCATCATCTGGAAGGCACGGGAATACAGGAAATCTCCCACGAGGACGCTGGCCGGGTTGCCAAAGGCTTCGTTGGCAGTGGCGTTTCCCCGACGCAGTACGGATTCGTCCACCACGTCATCGTGTAACAAAGTTGCCGTGTGTATGAATTCCACAACGGCCGCCAGATTGAACCGTTGTGGGGTCTGGCAACCCAGAGCACCGCTGCTGAGCAAGAGCAGGGCGG
>JANNYX010000134.1:0-3910 GCA_031410295.1 Rhodoferax sp. | reverse complement strand
CGTAACGCGCAACCAGAGGTTGCAAATACCCTTGCACCACTGCCGTGCTGGTGCGTTCGAATTCGTAATACTCGCGCACCACCGAGGTTGCGGCGACCAGCTCCCAGGCCGGGTTGATTTGCGCCAACACATCGCGGGCCTGCAATTCGTGCGCTGGGTTGGCGTAAGCATGCAGGAAGGCAATCACCACCGATTCAACGTTTAGGTCATTCAAAACCTTCCCGATCGCCCGCAGCCCGTCAACGTCCAATGGCACCAGCACATTGCCTTCAAAATCCAGCCGTTCTTTGACTTCAAAACGCAAGTCACGTGGAACCAGCGGTTCGTGTGTGCCTTCCAATCCATACATGTTGGGCCGATCTCGCCGACCCAATTCAAGAATGTCGCGAAAACCGGCTGTGGTGATCAAGGCACACCTGGCGCCTTTGCGCTCAATGACCGCATTGGTGGCGATGGTTGTGCCGTGCAGAATGGCTTCCAGCTCCCTGGGCGTCAGCCCGGCTGCCTTGAGGGAATTGAGCAAACCAATTGACGGATCCTGCGGTGTCGATGGCACCTTCAAAATCAAATGCGGGCGAACTGCATCACCCGAGAAAAACAGGTCAGTGAAGGTTCCCCCGACGTCAATACCAACGATTCCAGCCATCAAGTCACCTTTGCTTTTGAGGCACGGCGCATTTCACCGGCCAATGATGCGCGGTATTCGCGCGGGTCGAGTTCAAGTGCATAACGCGGGCTGCCAGGGTACATCCGGGTGATGGTTTCACGCTGGCTTTTAATCACGCGGTGCATGTCAGCTGCCGCAGGCAATCCCAGCTCGTTGTTTTCCAGCGCGGCGACCCACGCAGCCTGGTCATCCATCATGCGGATGTTGCCGCCGCCACTGACATTGAAAAACCCTAGAAAATAAAGCCCCGCAACGCCCGGCTTGACAACCTGATGGAACAGCTCCAGCCAGTGCCCCTTCATCGGTGAGAGTTTTTCACTCAGAAACGGCAGGTGAACTTCATACCCCGTCGCGGCGATCATGGTGTCAAAGCGCTTTGTGCTGCCATCCGAAAAGGCAACGATGTTGCCGTTAACCTTTGAAATCCCAGGCCTAGCCTTGATGCGGTTCCAGATGAAGTGCCCAATCAGCAAATGGTGGCCGGCAGGATGTGTGCGTGTTTTGGGTGTCACGAATCCCCATTGCTCCATTCGTCCGTGCGCCATGCGGGCGATTGCCTCGCGCATGCGCCGCCGGATCGGCCACGGCATCCACGGTTTTTCAATTTTTCCCAGCACTCGTGAAGTCGGCACACCCAAAAACATGCGCGGCATCAGCAGCACCGGTGATCTTGCAGCCATGGTGGTCGAGGCCGCCACGGTGCAGATATCGGATGCAATATCGCAGGCACTGTTGCCTGCGCCTACCACCAGAACCTCTTTGCCTTTGAACGATTCGGGTAGCCTGTAGCAGTGCGAATGGAGGTACTCGCCAGTGAAGTCTTTTGCAAAGGGAGGATGGCTTGGCACTCCCTGATGCCCGGTGGCGACTACCACTGCATCGAAACTCTCGCGGCTGCCATCGGCAAGTGTCACCTGCCAGGCGTCGCTTGAATGCTGCTCTACGGCGGTCACTTTGGACCTGAAACGGATGTGCCTGCGCAGGTCAAAACGCTCGGCATAACCCACCAAGTATTGCGCCATTTGCGCATGGTCCGGGTAAATCGGCGCTGAATCTGGAAACGGAAAGTCCTTGTAGGCCGTCACCTTGTTTTCTGAATTCACGTGCAGCGACTGGTAGGCGCCGCTCAAGCCGTTATCGTTCTCGTAAACCCACAGTCCGCCGATGCGCGTGCCCAACTCATAGACGACCACCGCGATGCCCTTTGCCAGCAGGTGTTTGGCGGCGCACAGCCCGGCTGCGCCTGCGCCTATTACCGCAACTTTGCGTTGGGCCATCTCAACCTGCCTCGCGTTCGTACCCGGCGCGCGGAATCAGACTCATCAACATCTGCGTGAAACCGCCGTCTACAGCGATCTCCTGGCCGCTGATATAGGCGGCCCGGTCACTGGCCAAAAACACCACCGCCTGCGCAATATCTTCCGGCGCCCCAACGCGGCCCAGCGGAACGGCCTGGCTGCGCCGCTCGGTGACGCCCGGCTGGTCATAAAACGCCTGCGACATCGGCGTCACGATCAAGCCTGGGTTCACCACATTGCTGCGAATGCCACAGGCGCCCCACTCAGCTGCCAACTGGCGCGACAACATCTGGATACCCGCCTTGGCGACACTGTATGCGCCGGCATTGGCGGTGGCATGGTTGGCGGCAATCGACGCGGTGTGAACCATGGCGCCGCCGGGTTTGCTGTTGTTGGACCGCATTTGTTTGCCAAAAGCCTGCGCGCAAATGAAATAACCTGTAAGGTTGACAGACAACACCCTGTTCCATTCGGCCAGCGTGAGCGCATCTAGCGGGCCGGGCCGCAAGATGCCGGCGTTGTTCACCAACACGTTGCATGGTCCAAGTGTGGCGGCAGTCTGTTCGGCTGCCTGGGCAACACTTGATGGGTCGGCGGTGTCGCAAGTCAACGCCACCACTTGCGCACCACCGCCCCTGATCAAAGCAGCCGTCTCGGCAACGCCTGCGGTGTTGAGGTCCAGCACCGCGACTTTCGCTCCTTCTTTCGCCAAAGCCAGGGAAATGGCGCGGCCCATGCCGCTGCCTGCGCCGGTCACCACGCAAACCCGGCCTGCCAATCCCGAAATATCTTTGGTCTGGTTGTCAGTCATGTTGTTCTTGTGAATATGTCAGGGTATCAGTCCTGGGTGGCCAGCGCACTCAGGCGGAAACCTTCGTACCCCTTAGCGGCCACTTCTTCGCACTTCCTGCGGTAAGGCACCACGCCACCCGCATAGGGCATGAACACCCGGGGTTTGCCCGGCACGTTGGCACCCAGGTACCAGGAGTTGGCGTGTTTGAACAGGGTTCGGTCTGCCAACTGATTGACGTGTTCCACCCATTGGTCTTGCGCCTGCACATCGGCTTCGATCGTGTCTACGTCGCGCTCGCGCATTGATCGCAGGCATTTGACGATCCAGTCGACATGCTGCTCGATGGCAAAAACCATGTTCGCCAGCACCGAGGGACTGCCCGGGCCAGTCACCGTGAAGAGATTGGGGAAACCCGCCACCATGAGACCCAGGTAAGTTCGTGGCCCGGCGTCCCAGGCCTGGCAGAGTTGCTGGCCGTTGTGCCCGCGAATGTCAACCTTCAGCAGGGACCCGGTCATCGCGTCATACCCGGTGGCAAACACAATGCTGTCGAGCTCGTAAAACCCCTGGGCGGTCTGCAGTCCTGTCGACAAGATGCGCTCAATCGGCGCCTGATGCAAGTCCACCAGCGTCACGTTGCTGCGGTTGTAGGTAGCGAAGTAATCAGTATCGACACAAATCCGCTTGGTGCCAATCGGGTGGTCTTTGGGTGCCAGCAGCTCCGCCACCTGCGGGTCGCGCACCGTGGCGCGAATCTGGTTGCGTACAAACTCTGCTGCCGTCATGTTGGATTTGGCGTCCAGCATCAGGTCGTTGAAGGAATGCATGAAACTTACGCCACCACCTTGCCAACGGCGCTCGTACTCGCTTTGGCGCAACTGCGGCGCCACCTCATGCGCCTTGAAATTGCTCTTCTCGTACACCGTGCCTGAGGTGGTGTCGTCGCGCGCGCGCTGGCGCAACGCAGCGTAGTTGTCTTTCCAGGAGCTCTCGTAGGCGTCGTCCATGGGCGCGTTGCGCGCAGGAATGCTGAAGTTCGCTGTGCGCTGGAACACCACCAATTCTTTTGCCTGCTGCGCCAGCATCGGTATCGCCTGGATACCCGACGATCCGGTGCCAATCACGCCGACGCGCTGCCCGGTGAAGTCAACG
>JANNYX010000133.1:0-1871 GCA_031410295.1 Rhodoferax sp. | reverse complement strand
CACCCGAGGGGGCGAATTTTTCTTGGGGCGGCCCGGCGAAAAATTTGGCCCCCACGTTTCCCACTTCCTGTGGACGCTGCCCCCCCCCCGAGGGGGTGAATTTTAAAAAACATGATTTCGCTTACTGATATTACGGCCATGATCCTCGCCGGCGGGCGCGGCTCGCGTATGGGCGGGGCCGACAAGGGTCTGCAGAATTTCAACGGTACGCCACTGGCCTTGCACACCATGATGCGGCTGAACATTCAAAGCGGTGGTCCCTTGGGCGCGGTGATGATCAACGCCAACCGCAACCTCGCGGCCTATGAGTCATTTGGCGCGCCGGTCTGGCCTGACGTCGTGGGCGATTTTGCCGGGCCACTGGCTGGGATGCTGACCGGGCTGGAGCGTTGCGAGACGCCGCTGTTGATGACGGTGCCTTGTGACACGCCCTTGTTCCCGTTGGACATGATTGAACGGCTGGCCTTGGCGATGGCGCAGGCAGATGCCGATATCGCCATGGTGGCAGCGCCAGAAGCCGACAGCAATGGCACCTCCAGCGTACGCCCGCAGCCGGTGTTTTCGTTGATGAAGATCGAGCTGATGGAAAGCCTCTCGGACTTCATCAACCAGGGTGGGCGCAAGATCGACGCCTGGACCGCTTTGCACAAACTTGTCCTGGTGCCCTTTGATTTGCCCACTGACGAGCCGCGCGCGTTCTTCAACGCCAATACACTGGCTGAATTGCAGTCGCTCGAAAACGCTTGACGGGTTGGGTACGCGGCCAAGCCCATGATGACGCTGGACCAGATCGCTGCCGAACTGGCGGGTTATGACCCGCAGGCGCTGAGCGCGGACTCGGTCAACGACTTCCTGCGGCGCATGATCGAGCCTTTGCGTGAAACGCAGACGGTGGGAATTTTTCAAGCGCTGGGTCGCATTCTTGCGGCAGATGTGATTTCACCCGTTGACGTGCCGCCCCATGACAACTCGGCCATGGATGGTTTTGCGTTTGATGGCGCTCAACTTTCCGATACCCAAACAAGCACCCTGAAAATTGTCGGCGCCGCGTATGCAGGCAAGGCCTGGCGTGGGGAAGTACAGCCGGGCGAATGCGTGAAGATCATGACCGGTGCCGTCATGCCCCATGGGCTGGACACCGTGGCGCCGCAGGAACTGGTGACGGTGCAGGCGCAACAGGTGACCCTGCCGGCAAACCGCTTGCGCCTTGGCGACAACCGCCGCGCCAGGGGTGAAGACATTCGCCAGGGCCAGGCCGCACTGAAAAAAGGGCAAAGTCTCACACCCGCCGCCCTGGGACTGCTTGCCAGCCTGGGCTTACAGGAGGTGCTGGTCTGGCGCAAGTTGACAGTGGCCTATTTTTCAACCGGTGACGAAATCCTCAGCCTGGGCGAAGCGCCACGGGAGGGTGCGGTCTACGACAGCAACCGCTACACCCTATTTGGTCTGCTCGCGCGTCTGGGCGTCGAAATGATAGACATCGGGGTGGTTCGCGACGAACCGGCTTTGCTGGAAAAAGCCTTCAAAAACGCAGCGGCGCAAGCCGACGTCATCATCACCAGCGGCGGCGTGAGTGTCGGCGAAGCTGACCATACCCGCGCCATGATGCAACAACTTGCAGGTTCCGCCGGGGGAGTTGCGTTCTGGCGCATCGCCATGCGGCCCGGGCGCCCGATGGCCGTGGGTCGCATCGCCAAACCCGGCGCGGGCGGCGCGACGGTGCTGTTCGGCCTGCCGGGCAATCCGGTCGCTGTCATGGTCACCTTTCTCGCGTTTGTGCGGCCCGCGCTGCTGCAAATTGACCAAATTACCGTTCGAATCCATGATCAATAAATTGCTATTCAACGTCCGACCTGGGTCAGCGACGCCAG
>JANNYX010000132.1:0-3099 GCA_031410295.1 Rhodoferax sp. | reverse complement strand
TGGTATGGCCTGACCTACCTGGCGGCGTTTGGCCTTTTCATGTTCCTGGGATTCAGGCGGCTTGGGCATCCGCCCTTTGTGAATTTGACCGTCACCGAGGGGCAAGGAAAAAAAGCGCAAACCCGATTGGTGTGGCAACGCAAAGACGTTGAAGACATGCTTTTCCTGGGTGTGCTGGGCGTGATCCTGGGTGGCCGAATTGGCTACTGCCTGTTTTACAAGCCGCTGTATTACCTGTCGAATCCGTTTGAGATTTTTGCCGTCTGGCAAGGCGGCATGAGTTTTCACGGCGGCCTCTTGGGGGTGATGGCGGCCATGGTCTGGTTCGCGCGTTCGCGCCAGCGGCCCTTCATGCAAGTGATGGACTTCGTTGCGCCGTGTGTGCCCACGGGCCTGGCGGCCGGGCGCGTCGGCAACTTCATCAATGGCGAGTTGTGGGGGCGCGTGGCCGACCCATCGTTGCCCTGGGGCATGGTGTTTCGCGGCGCCGGCGACCTGCCGCGCCATCCGTCGCAGGTGTACCAGATCCTGCTCGAAGGGCTGTTGCTGTTTGTCTTGCTGTGGTGGTATGCACGCACCGAGCACAAACAGGGCCAGGTGTCGGCGGCGTTTTTGTTCGGTTATGGTGTCTTTCGTTTCATTGCCGAGTTCTTCCGCGAGCCCGACGCGCACCTGGGTATTTTGAGCCTGGGCATGAGCATGGGGCAGTGGTTGTGTGTGCCGATGATTCTGGGCGGCATTGGCCTGTGGTTTTGGGCCGGACGGCGCAACCCACCTGCGCGTTAGGTCTGCAGGCCCGTGCAACGCTGTAAACCCGGATTGTTTCGCGCGCCAGTTCGGGCACAGTCGCGGGTAGTTGAATTCGCGGCCTCAATCCGAACCATGCAACGGCCTGTGCCACCGAGACTGCGCCAACAAGTTCCAGCCAACGAGCATTAACCCGAGATATCCATGCCAAAAATTTCCCGTCGTCAGATCGTCATGGGCGGCGCCGCGGCCGCCCTGTTGCCCTTTGCTTTGCTGGCGCAATCGGCCTGGCCGAGCAAGCCGGTGACCATCCTCAACCCGTTTCCGGCAGGTGGCGGCACCGACGCCTTCGCGCGCCCCTGGGCGGCGCAGATGAGCCGCATCACCGGCAAGCAGTTCATCATTGACAACCGCGGTGGCGCCGGCGGCACTGTCGGCGCGTCGGTGGCGGCGCGCATGCCGCCCGACGGGCACAGCTGGTTCATGGGCGCGGTGCACCACTCGATCGCCGTCAGCATGTACCCCAAGCTCGATTACGACCTGGAGAAAGACTTCATCCCGGTGCAGATCATCGCCCGCGTGCCGCAGGTGATCTCGGTCAATCCGCAGAAAATTGCCGCCAACGACCTGAAGGGCTTTATCGCCTATTTGCGCGCCAACCCGGGCAAGACCAATTACGGCTCGGCCGGCACCGGCACCGCGCATCACCTGGCGGGTGAACTCTTCAAGCTGCAGACCAAAACCTTCATCACCCACATCCCGTACCGCGGCGCCGGCCCGGCCATGACCGATTTGCTGGCCGGCAGCGTCGACATGATGTTTGACGGCATGGGAACCAGCGCCGCGCAGATCAAGGGCGGCAAACTCAAGGCCATCGCTTTGGCGGCTGACAAACGATCACCGGCGTTCCCCAACATTCCCACCGCGGCCGAGCAGGGTCTGGCCGACTACAAAGTCAGCACCTGGTACGCCTTGTGGGCGCCCAAGGGCACCCCCAAAGACGCCATCGACGGCATGATCGCCAACAGCAACAAGGTGCTGGCGCTGGACGAGATCAAACAGGTCTGGTTCAACCAGGCGGCGGATGTGCCGGGCTTGAGCCCCGAGGAGTTTGGCCGCTTTGTCAGCAGCGAAATCAAGAAGTGGGCCGAGGTGGTGAAACAGTCGGGCGCGCGGCTGGATTAGACGTTATATGTATTGTCTTAATGGATGATAGATTTCTTCTAATAAGGCCGTCTAATATATTCAATAGTATGCTATTTAATTTATATAAAAAATGCATAAAAAAAGTAATAAAAAATCTATAAAATACTGTTTCAACGTAATTTAGACCTAAAAATGAACCTGTTCTCGGCCCTGCGCGCCGCGTTTCCCAGGCATCCAGGCGCCCGCTCTGATGCGGTCTCCGACGATATTGCCATTGAGACCGACACCGGTTTGTTGTACTCCTGGCGCGACCTCGACCGCGCCACGGCGATGGTCGCCAATTTGCTCGATTCGCTCGCGTTGCCAGCGGGTTCGCGGATTGCCGTGCAGGTTGAAAAATCCGTCGAAGCGGCGATTCTGTACCTGGCCACCCTGCGTGCCGGACTGGTGTTTTTGCCACTCAACACGGCCTACCAAAGCGCCGAGATCGAGTACTTCATCGGCAACGCCGAGCCGGCTGTGGTGGTCTGCACGCCGGCCAATTTTGGCTGGGTCAGCAAGATCGCCTTCAAGGCCGGCACTGACCACGTCTTCACGCTGGGCGACGACCGCACCGGCTCGCTGTTGCAACGCGCGGCGCAGTGTTCCGACGAACATCTGCCGGCGGAAAAACACCCCGACGATCTCGCCGCCATTCTCTACACCAGCGGCACCACCGGGCGCAGCAAAGGCGCCATGCTGACGCACGGCAATTTGCTCTGCAACGCCCGGGTGCTGAAAGACTATTGGGGCTGGAAAAACCCTGGCCGTTCGCCAGCACAGGGTGGAAACGTGTTGATCCACGCCTTACCAATTTTCCACGTGCATGGTCTTTTTGTCGCGCTACACGGGGCGCTGCTCAACGGCAGCAAGATGATCTGGCTGGGCAAGTTCGATCCGAAATTCGTCATCCGCAAAATGCCCGAGGCCACGGTGTTCATGGGTGTGCCCACGCTTTATGTGCGCCTGCTCGCAGAGGCTGGCTTGAACCGGGACGTGGCGCGCAACATGCGCCTCTTCATCGCCGGCTCGGCGCCGCTGCTGATCGAAACCTTCAAAGCCTGGCAGGAGCGCACCGGCCACACCATCCTCGAGCGCTACGGCATGAGCGAGACGGCCATGCTCACCTCCAATCCCTGCCGTGCCGCAGACGGCGAGCGGCGCGGC
>JANNYX010000131.1:0-24244 GCA_031410295.1 Rhodoferax sp. | reverse complement strand
TAGCCCGCCGCGCCATCATGGGCAGCGTAAGTCCTGGCGTTGGTTCAAGCCAAAACGGCTTAAGCACTACAAATATTGTGGGCTTTGCGATTTCGATGGGCCATGGTGTAATTTCGCTACGAAGGGGAGTAGCTCCCGCTTTTTGCCGCACAGGAGGTGTCCACCCGACATTGCGGCAGAGGGTATCGGCAGGTCGTCAATACGAAGCACTACAACACGTAACGCTTTCGGCCTGTCGGGCACATATCGCATGATTTCATGTCGAGCCAGACCTTCGATTGGCGCCCGCAGCGGGCCCGGTCGATGCGTTTTTGGGCGGCGTGCAGCGTTTTGGCTGCATCGCATCCAATTTTCATGGACGGGCACACAGCGGGTTGTAAATCGGCACAACCTGGAGCTTTGCCATGGAATTTTTAACCGCCTCGTGGTGGACAGCGCTGCTGGCCATCATTCTCATTGACCTGGTGCTGGCTGGCGACAACGCCATCGTCATCGCCCTGGCTGCGCGCAAGCTGCCCGACAAACTGCGACGGCGCGCCATCGTCTGGGGCACCGTGGGCGCCATTGCCGTGCGCGCCTTGATGACGCTGGGCGTGGTCTGGCTGCTCAAGATCCCGGGGTTGATGCTGGCCGGCGGGCTCGGGCTGGTCTGGATCGCCTACAAACTGCTGGTCGACGAGGGGCAGGGGCACCCTGACGCTCCGATCCAAACCACGTTCTGGGGCGCCATGAAGACCATCGTCGTCGCCGACGCCCTGATGGGAGTGGACAACGTGCTGGGCGTCGCCGGCGCGGCCCAGGGCGCGATGGACCTGGTGGTGATTGGCCTGCTGGTCAGCGTGCCCATCGTGGTCTACGGCAGCGCCCTGGTGCTCAAACTGGTGCAGCGTTTCCCGGTGATCGTGCAGGCCGGCGCCGCCGTATTGGCGTTTACCGCCGCCAAGATGATTGTCAGCGAACCGCTGCTGGACCCTGTCTTTGATCCGCCCGAACTGCTGAACACGGCCGCGCGTTGGGCCACCTATGGCGCCGCCGTGGTTGGTGTTTTGGCGGCGGGCCGTGGGGCCATCAGCCGCCAGGCGCGCCAAGCGCAGGGGCTGACCTGAGCTGGGCCGGTTTTTGCCATCCATCCAATCTCAACCTGCAAGCAAGGAGTTCATCATGGAAAAAATCATCGTTTACGTGAACGAGGCCCGCCATGCGCTGGAGCAGATCGCTCCGATGCAGCAACAGGCGTCGAGCCAAAACGCCGGGGTGCAAGGCACGCACTGGATTCTGGTGGCGTGCGCGCCGCGCATGTCGCAACACGTGAGCAAGTGGCTGACCCACAGCGCGCGGGAAAACTGGCGCGCCAAGTGGAGTCAGCGCCTGTTTGACGACATCACCCCAAGCCTCAGGACCGGGCCGGACACCGTGCAGAGTCTGGTGGCCAGATTGCCGCTGCTGCAGATGACCGAGCTGCTGCTGCGCCAACATGGCGCCGCGCGGGTGCTGGACGCGCGCCTGGCCTTGGCCGGCCAGACGCTGCCGCCAGTGACGCACAACCAGCCGGAAATCGCGCCCAGCCCGTGGGCAGTGCCGGGCGCGCTGGTCGGCATGGGCGCCGTGATGGCGCTTGCGGCGGATTGAAATTTGCCGCAGACTTGCGCGGGGGAGGGCTTGCCGCAGTGATAATCTGCGGTCATGAAACTCCTCCTCAAATGGGTGCTCAGCGCCGCCGCCTTGCTGGCGGTGGCCCATTTTTACAGCGGCGTTCAGGTCACCAGCTTTACCTCGGCCCTGATTGCGGCGCTGGTCATCGCGCTCTTCAATCTGCTGTTGCGGCCGATCTTGATTGTGCTGACGCTGCCGGTGACGGTGCTCACCCTGGGCCTCTTCATGTTCGTCATCAACGCGCTGATGTTCTGGGCTGCGGCCAGCGTCCTCGATGGCTTTCACGTCAACGGTTTTGTCGCCGCGCTGATCGGCTCCCTGCTTTACTCCCTGGCGGGGGTGATCATCGAGTCAGCGCTCGAGCGCCTGTTCGCGAAGTAACGCGCTGACCTGGCGCGCGCGGCTGTCAATGATCGACGCCTCGAAGTGGTCGGCCTGCCCCTTGCGGGCCAACTCGCGGGCCAGCTCCTGCCCCGCCTTGAGGCGGTCTGAGGCGGCGGCGTAATCCAGCACCGCCACCTGGCTTTCTGCGTCGGCGCGGATGGCACGCAGGGTCTGGCCAGTTGCCGCGTGGGCACTTGACAACAACTGCCAGGCCTGGGCGTCGCGCGGATGGCTGGCAACCCAGATCAGCAATGGCTCGGCCGCTTCTTTGGCTTTGCCGCCGGCCAGTGCGGCCATGGCCCCCAACACCACTTCAGGGCGACCTGATTTGACCGCGCCGGCTCGGCCGTCTGGCGCTTTGAGCAGCGTGTCATTCACCGCCAGGTGGCTGGCGGCTTTGGGCACATCGCCTGCGGCCAGGGCAATTTCAGCCGACAACAAACGGTAGAGGCGGCCCGCCGCTTCGTCGTCTTTGCTCCACGCCGACAGTTTGGCCAGGGGCGCCGCTGCGCCGGCGAAATCGCGCAGCCTGGTGGCTGCCAGGGCTGCGCCGTACAGAGTGATGACCGGCTGGTACTTTTCTTGCGCCGTAAGGCCCGGGCCGGGTTGCAGCGGCAGCGCCGCCGCCAGTGGCGCCCAGGCCCTGAGCGCATCAACGCCCGAGTTGGACAGCACCTGCGCGCGCGCGGTGATCATCGCGTGCTCCAGAGTCACCCCTGGCGCAAGCCGTGCGTTGGCGACAGCTGCCGGCGCGATGCGCCCCTGCATGTCGGCGATGCGTTCGGTGGTCAGCGGGTGGCTGCGCAAATACGGGTAGGCGCCGTTGTCGCTCAGGCGGTTGGATTGCTGTAGTTTGTCAAACATGGTGACGACACCGCGCGGCTCGAACCCCGCCTGCGTCATCACGCCAAAACCCATGCGGTCGGCCTCGCGCTCCATGTCCCGCGAAAAATTCAGCTGGCTTTGTTGCGCCACCGCCTGGCCGCCGACGATCAGCGCATTGGCCGCGTCGGGGCTCTTGGCCGCCGCCAGCACGCCCAGGATCATGGCGCCGATGGCCCATGGGCTCTGCGTGTTCTGTTTCGAGATCAGGCGTGAAATATGGCGTTGTGTGACGTGGCTGAGTTCGTGCCCGAGGACGGAGGCCAATTCATCGCGGTTGCCGACCACCGCCAACAACCCCAGATGCAGGCCAAAATAACCGCCCGGCAGGGCAAAGGCGTTGACCGAGCGGTCCTTGCCCAGCATGATCTCGAAAGCGAAACGCTGGTCCAGCTCCGCCGTCAAATCGCCACGCAACCGTGCGGCGGCCAGCAGGGGCTGCCACACCGACATCACATATTCAAAAATCACCGGGTCGTCGATGTAATCCGGGTCGCGGTAAATTTCACGGGCAATACGCTCCCCCATGCGCCGCTCGGCGCTGCTGGTGAGTTCACTGCCGTCGCCCAGGTTGGGCAACTGTGCGTTGCCCGTCTGGGCCTGGGCGGCTGCGGGCAGGCCCATAACTGATATAAAACAAGTAGCTAACAATCCTTGTTTTATGACGGCCTTAGCCTGAATTAGTTTTATGGTTTTGGTCAAAAGGAGTCCAGCGGGGTGAGAAAACCAATCGGCTGTGGTTGACACCGAAGCGTCGCGCGGCAGGCAGCCCATAGGCGACCTTACACCCAATGGCCGTATGATGGTTCAAGACGCTTGAGGTTCAAAGTCAAAACGTCAAGCTCGGGTAAAGTTTGTCACTTCGTGACCCAGTATCAACCTGTCCGCAGCCCACATCAGCCCACATCAGCACCATGACGACGCTCACCCATTTTGATGCCCAAGGCCAGGCCCATATGGTGGACGTCGCTGGCAAAGCCGCAACGCATCGCATCGCCGTGGCCACCGGGCGCATTCTGATGTTGCCGCAGACCCTGGCCATCATCGAATCCGGCAGCGCAAAAAAAGGTGATGTGCTGGGCATTGCCCGCATTGCCGGCATTCAGGCGGCAAAAAAAACCAGCGACCTGATTCCGCTGTGCCATCCGCTGGCGTTGACGCGTGTGGCGATTGAATTTGACATCCTGCGCGCCGCTTCAACGCATGCCGATGGCGTTTTGTGCCGCGCCACCGTGGAAACGGTCGGACCGACTGGCGTTGAAATGGAGGCCCTGACAGCGGTGCAGATCGCCCTGCTCACCATTTACGACATGTGCAAGGCGGTCGACCGTGGCATGACCATCACCGATGTCAAACTGCTGGAGAAACACGGCGGCAAGTCGGGCAGTTTTGTCGCCGGGCCGACCTCTTAGCGCCCGACAGGCTTCGCATTATTTTCCGGGCAAAGTCGCACTGGATTTCGCCGCCATCCAGGCTGCATGCTCCTTGGGATAGACCGCGCTGAACCGTTCAAGGTAACGCGCCGCTTCGTCGTCCAGACCCAGCAGCAAGGCGCTGTCGATGAGTTTCTGCACCACCCGCGCCTCCGGTGAAAAATGCACCAGCGACTGCGCCATGGCGTTTAACCGCCGGGCGTTTTGCGGGGTGGCCGGTGTGGTGGTCAACTCGGCGAATTGCACCTGATTTTTGAACAACCATGAAGGCTGGATTTTCGCCAGGGTGTTGGTCCGATAGGCTTCCGAGCGCTGCTCTGGCGCCAGGTAAATCTGGCTGATGCGATGATAGTCCCAAGCCGCGTAGGTCACGCACGCTATTATTACAATAGCAAACAATTGAATAAATACGACGGCCTTATTGGTACTTTCTTTTAAGCTTTGAAACCTTGGCTGCTGGGCGATGGCGACCGGTTGAACTGCCGCCCCAAGCCTCGGGGGGGTGGATGCCAAGAGCCAGACACACAGGCCAAACGCCATTTGAAACGGCCCGTACCACAAGGGGTATTCCAACAGGCTGTGCAGCAAGATGACAGCGATGACGCCCCAAGCCATCTGCCGGGTGGCGTCCTGTTCGCGCCACGGCCGCGCCCGCCAAATGGTCCAACACCCAAGACCACACACCGCCACGGCAAGGGGCAGACCCAGTTCCACGGCCAGGTGCAAGGGCAGATTGTGGGCGTTGTCCAGAATCTCGCAGAAGCGCGCGCCCGCGTAGGGCGTAATGAAGTGGGCAAAGTCCAGCTCGCCCCAGCCCCAGCCGAGCCATGGCTTTTCGGCAATCAAATGCAGCACATTGCGCCACAAGGTGAGGCGGCTGGAACAGGCCGGGCCTGCGTCCTGGAAGCGCGCCAAAACGCCACTGGACCCCGGGCCCAGGCCAATCAAAAAGGGCAATGCCAACGTGGCGACCGCATACGCTGAAACCGCCGCCAGCAAGATGCGGCGCGGCCCCGCCTGACGCAGCCCACCCCACACGCCTGCCAGCAAGGCCACCAGACCCAATTGCAACAGGCCGGTGCGCGACGACGAGGCGGCGTTGCCGATGCCGAGCAAGGCCGCCGCCAGTGCCAGCGCCAAACCGTTTGGTGCTTTCACAGCTGGCGCGCACCGGGCAATCCACAGCAGCGTGATCAAGCCGATGTTCGTCAGCGACGCGAACTGGTTGCGTTGGCGCAGGTTGGCGAAAGCTTCGCCCAAAGCCGTGGCGTTGATCCACGGGGTCAACGGTTGCGATTGGCCAAAGTACTGGAGCATCGCGATGAGCGCGCTGATCGATGCCGCCAGCAACCAGGCCTGTGCGATCACTTGGGGCTGGGGCTTTAACCTCAACAGGCAGACCAAGGCGGCGCAGGTTGCTGCTACCAGCCAAGGCAGGACGCCTGCAGATGGGCCGCCGGCAAAGGGGTTTAGCCAAGGAAGGGCCAACAAGGCGACGAATAACACCACCATCGCACCAACGCCTATTGAGGCCACTTGATCGACGCCGTCCGCGCATCGGCGGGTGACTCACGCTCCCAAGTGCGTCTTGCCAATTGGCACTCCCGTTCGTCGGTAAATTTGCAAATTATGCCAAGCCAAAGACGTGCCTCCTGAGGTTGACCATTCAGGGCCAACGCAACAGCCTGCCGGTAGGCAAAACTGAGCGATGGAAAATGTCGGGTGATTGTCTCGAATTCTTCCATGTCGTGCGGACTCATTTGTGCGCGGGCCTTAAGGCGCGATTGCTTGATCCACTCACGCATGTGGCTAAGTACCCAAACATCGGGTGGCCCCCCCATGGGCCTTCTGCCTTCACCAATGGGTCCCTGCTCAATCCGCAGGAGGCTGTAACTGGCCTCTACTTGCGCGTAGTCCCGGACGGTCACAGCAGTAGCCGCGACTCCCATTAACGCAAGGCAAAGGTACACCCAACGCGGCGCAACCCACCACACACGATCGGCCAAACGACTATTGAGGATCCCGATGACAAAGCCTGTGGGCAGCAAGAAGTAGGCATACTGGAGTGGGAACTCCAGCATGGCGTGGGTTGCGACAACGCCAACCAGGATCAACAAGAGGGCCTCTTCGGCACGGTTGACCGCGACGATTTTCAACCAGAACCAGCGGGCCAGCACCACGGCAATGAGTAACCCGAGCGGCAAACCGGTCCACAAAATCAAATCCACCAAGAGATTGTGGGAGTGCGAAAAAATGCTTCCCAAACTGGGAAATTGGTCTGCCACGGCTATCTGGGCAGAATTTGTTTCGGTCCAACCATAACCGAACCAAGGGTGCTCCAGCGCAGCCTGCAAAAACATCCGCCAGGCACGGAGTCGGAGGTCACTTTGTTCCTGAAGTCTGAAATAATCACTGTCCTGCCCCAACAACAATGCGATGTTCAGCGCTTTCAGAAGCGGTGGCAGACTCAAGTAGTAAAGGTACAGCGCTGTGCCCGCAAGGTGCAGGTTCTTGACGGGCCACAAACGACGCCAGGACCAAAGCGCAATCAACATTAGCGTCGCCACAAGCAGGCCAGTGCGGGATTGGGTCAACGCAAGACCGACCAGCAAGAACGCGGCAACAATCAATGACGTTCGCCCTCGTATTGCACCGTGCAAGACGCCCCATATGCAGGCAGTCAACCCCCAAAGAAGAAGTGTTGCGAGTTGATTGGGTTGCCCCAGGTTTCCAGCCGGTCGCACGCTGTCCAAACCCGTAAACAGTACCCCCCAATTGCCATTGACCGAGAGGCCCAACCAGGCATAAAGCTGGATCGCCACCGAGCCGATGCAAGCGATCAATATCGCCAAGAACAGCGCATGAGCAAGTTGTAAAGGGGCGGCCCGCTCCCACTGGGCGCCAGTCAACATCGCGAGCAAAAAACCCAGCAAGTAGAGCGAGGACATCCAGGCTTGGCCTGCATAGGGCAATAGTCCGAGCCAGAGCTGGAGCCAGGGCAAAGCGGTGAGCGCGGCGACCAGGCAGGTTATGCCGTGCCAGATTACAGGTGTGCGCACCCGCAGCAGCGAAGCAAACACTGCCAACAACGACACAACCGCCGTCCAGGCGTCTGAAGGAAAGGTGGACCAGGGCGGCGAGGTGACTGGCAACAACCAGCATAGGGAAACAGAAACACCCCACGTGATCAGCCATAAAGGTGACATCACAGGGGAATGAAGGATTGACCGCAAAATGAACTGTCCTTCGACTCGCTGGCGGCAAGCGCCCGTCAGAACCAGTAGTTGGGATGGTCAGTGTAGGTGGGTTCAAATACTGCACATCGAAGGCAGTGGCCCGCGACCTGTCGGTCATCAGCGTCGCCTGGTTGTCTGCCGCGTTCCTCCAGCGTTTAAAGGCAGCTGGAAAGGCGCGGCAAAACCGTTCGGCAGAATCTAAAGACGGAAAAAAGGCGCCAACGGCGCCTTTTTCTTCCAGCAACTAATTTTTAAG
Organism: Rhodoferax sp.; assembly: GCA_031410295.1. Lineage (GTDB taxonomy): Bacteria > Pseudomonadota > Gammaproteobacteria > Burkholderiales > Burkholderiaceae_C > JANYCG01. The sequence goes on along the minus strand of JANNYX010000131.1, from coordinate 16,400 downwards.
TGCGGCAAGAGGCTGGAACATATTTGTCAGCCAACGTACCTTTGGTGACGGCGGGATTTGCGTTCAGACTTCCCGCCGAAGCGCAAACCCAGGTTACCGAGCCCGCTGTCGGAACGGTAGACCCAGTGCCCGTTCCCGCCAAGGCCGTTCCGGCAGCGGTTGTACCATTTAGTGGCGTCAAAATCAGAGTTTTGCCACCATCAATAGAACTGTCGTAAGTGATGACAATGTGGCCGGTGGTTTGGTCAATGGCCACACTTGCAACGTTCTTCGTAGCCGCTGGGCTGGTCCAACCGGATGCGAACGGTGCACCGTTTGCTGCATTTTCAGATACGGCTGTCTTGGCTGAGCCAGCCAACGACAAACCTTCGGTAACTTTGGCACGCACGGTGTAGTCTTGATAAGCCGGCAAAGCAACTGCCGCCAAAATACCGATGATCGCCACAACGATCATCAACTCGATCAGGGTGAAACCCTTTTGCATGGAACGCTTCATTGAAAACTCCTTGGTTAAAACGAAAAAATAAGAGACTGACGATCTACCAACGCAATCGGCGTGCCAGCCAAAAATTTGCCGTTTTGACGCAATAAATTACCTTATTCGCCAGGTTTTTGTAAATTCCGTTGCAAATTGCAAAAATTTGCCCGGATTTTGTCAGTCCCTGGACATTTTTGTCACTTGATGCAGACTTGCCTGACCATTTTGAGATCGGTGAGTCCCATCATGATTTTTTCCATGCCGTCCATTTTCAAGGTGCGCATACCTCCTTCTACCGATGCCGCAAAGATTTCAGCCACGCGGGCGCGCTCCTGGATGAGTTTCTTGATGTCGTCGTCAGCAATCAACAACTCGTGCAGTCCGATGCGACCTTTGTAGCCGGTTTTGTTGCATTTATCACATCCCACTGAGCGATAAAACTTGAGCTGGCCCTCACTTCCGTAGGTTTCAACCCAGGTGTCCATCAATTTCTGGACTTCACCGTCGTAATCGGCTTTCCAGGCTTTCGAATGGCGCAATTCCAGGGCGTATTCTGAGACGAACTTCTTCAGTTCCGAGCCGTTGGGCACGTAAGCCTCTTTGCAGTCGCACAGTTTTTTCGCCAAACGCTGGGCCAGAATGCCCAGTAGTGCATCAGCAAAGTTAAACGGGTCCATGCCCATGTCCAGCAGACGCGTGATCGATTCGGGCGCAGAGTTGGTGTGCAGGGTAGAGAACACGAGGTGCCCAGTCAGCGAGGCTTCCACACCCATGGACACAGTTTCCTTGTCGCGCGACTCGCCCACCATAATGATGTCAGGGTCGGCCCGCAGGAAGGCACGCATCACCCGCGCGAAGTCAATGCCCGCTTTTCTGTTGATTTGAACTTGGCGCAGGCCTTTTTGCGTGATCTCGACCGGATCTTCCGCTGTCCAGATTTTGGTGTCTGGCTTGTTCAGGTGCTTGAGGATTGAGTGCAGTGTGGTGGTTTTACCTGAGCCCGTTGGCCCGCACACGTAAAACAAGCCGTAGGGTTTTTCAACCGTTCTGATCACTCGGTCTTTGTTGTGGGGCGTGAGGCCCAGTTTGTCCAGCGGAATCGGTTCACCGGCGGCCAAGATCCGCATTACCACGTCTTCAACGCCGCCGGTCGATGGAATCGTCGCCACCCGCAGTTCGATATCCAGCGGGCCGTATTTTTTGAACTTGATTTTTCCGTCCTGAGGCCTGCGGCGCTCCGAGATGTCCAGGTCACACATGATCTTCAAGCGCGTCACCATGGCCTGGCGGAAGTGCGCCGGCACTTCGATGTAGGGCATCAAACTGCCGTCTATTCGAAAACGAATACCGGTCTTGAACTTGCCCGGCATGGGCTCAATGTGGATGTCGGACACCTTCTGATGGTAGGCATCAATGATGACTTTATTGACGAATTTGACCAATTCATTGTCCGCTGCGGCAGATTCGAGTGAATCGTCACCGCTGCCGTCGTCAATCGGTCCACCATCCATGTCGGCGAGCAAATCGTCAATGGAGCCGCCATCTGCGCCAGCGCCAAAAATTTGGTCCAGCGTCTGTTGAAAATCGGTTTGGGTGCTGACCCGATAGCTGAATTTGTGGAACTTTGAAAACACCTGTGGCACGATGCGCGAACCCCGGACGGCTTCCGGATCCAGGCACATGATGACCAAGCCTTCCGGGGAGTCCTCAAGCGGGAACCAACCTTGCCCTTGCACGAAATCCCGTTTGAGTGCGCCGTGCAGGTGCTCCGAACGAATACGGCCAGCATTGAACCCTTCATAAGGAACGCCAAAAAATTTGGACAAGGAAGGGCCGATTTGCGCCGGTTTGACTTTGAATTTGGAGATCAGAACCTGCTCAACACTTTGACCGTCTGCCCTGGACTCTTCCACGCACAATTGAAGTTCAGCTTTTGAAATCAATCCGTCTGAGATAAGGCCGTCAAATTTGGTGGCCACCTTGCGCTGGTTGTCCTCTACCTTTCTCAAGCGTTGCCGAATGGCGGTGCCCAGGGTCTTGCAAAGTTGCGACACACCTTCAACTTCTATCTCGCTGAAGGGCTGGTTGCTCTTGTTGTTGATGACCTGCAAAACACCGTGCAAGGTGTCGCCCTCCATGACAGGCGCCACCAGCATTTCCCGGGTCCGGTAGCCTGAGCGCTTATCAACCTCTTTCAGGAAGGTCAGCGCAGGGTGGATTTGCCGCAACGCATCTTCGTCATAGACGTCTGCCAGATTGATCAACGTCTTGCTGAATGCGCAATAGCCGGCCAGGCTTTGGGGAGAAATCGGAAGTTTCAAGTCGCGGCTGCTGTTGAGCCCAGTCTTGATCTTGGAGATAATCGCCGACCGGTCGTCATTAACCGCGTACAAAGTCAATCGGTCAGCATTGAAAAGCTTGCAGATGTCCTGGCTCGCCTCCAGCATGATCTGGTCGAGGTTTTCGGTTTCATGGATTTTTGCCGTAACTTGTTGAAGTTGCCGGTAAAACAGCGCCTCAAAACTGGTTCCACGCTTATCTGCCGGAAGACTTTGGGATTCCGCAAAGGCCTGGTCCTTGGGCTTTTCTAAGGTGGACGGCTTCAAGGCTGCGTTCATAAATCGAACTCCTGGCCGGCACGCAACCAGCGTATGTCATGGTTGACGTTGGGCCCGCCTATCGCCGTTTCATCAAACTTCTGGATCTCAGCCATGATCAATGTAGTTTCAGCAGGCTTGGTATGGGTAATGTAAATGGGAAACTTGCTCTCACGCTGGATATTGTCCAACTCGTTGGCAAGCACAAGCGGAGACAAGTGCAAACTCAATTTCGCAAGGTCTTTCTCACGATTGCTGAAAGCAGTTTCAATGACCAGCATTGACACCTTCAGCGCGTTGATTCGTTTCCAGAATGCAGGATTCTGCTCGGTATCTCCGGTGAAAACCCAACACCCGGTTCCGGCCGTTACGGCATAACCAACCGCCGGCACGGTGTGCACGGCTGGTAAAACCTCGATCAGTTTACCTTTGAGTTGGATTTTTTGTCCGGTTTCGATTTCATGAAATGTTATGAATGGTGCTTCGGGCGACGGAATACGGCTGAAGTCTGGCCAGATAACGTCGTTAAAAATGTGCTTTCGAAGCGCAGCAATGGTCCCCGCCAGGGCGTAGATTTGAAGTGGTGTTATTCGACGCGCTGCTACCGAGTCGACCATCAGAGGTAACGCGGCGACGTGATCCAGGTGCGAATGGGTGAGAAACACCTGGTCGATGCAGGCCATCTGATCCAATGTCAGGTCGCCGACGCCTGTACCGGCATCCACCAATACATCGGCGTCGATCAGGAAAGACGTGGTCCGGCAGTCCTTGGCGATCGCGCCCGAGCAGCCCAACACACGTACTTTCATTGCGTGTCCTTATTTGGTTTCAAAATTCGTCGCGCCGTCCCACTCGGGATCAAATGGCAATATTCTCATCGAGGCTACCCGGTCAGCATACAGCTGGTAAAGGTATTTTTTCGCGTTGCCCCGACTTAAGTTGATCAAATGCACGTCTGATTGATCCCAATCCTGGCCGCGATAGGCCTGCAGGAAAGCCGCCCAAGTCTTAAGTTCCTCGACCATATCAGGCAGCACATTCGCACCTACCGCAAGGGGACAATAAATTGCGACGGCGCGGTCTTTGCCCCGAACCCTGACCTTGTCGAGCTCCTGCCATGCGAATTCTGGCGCGCGGTCCCGCGTCGACTCACCGACTACGATGTCAACCCCGTAATATTTGGACAGACCTTCCAATCTCGCGCCAAGATTCACCGCGTCCCCTATCACGGTATAACTTCGGCGAATGTTGGACCCCATGTCGCCAACACACATGTTGCCAGTGTTAAGGCCTATGCCGATGCCGATTTGCGGAATCCCTTTGGCGCGGTTCACTTGATTGATTTCCTGAATTGCCCTGGACATCTCCATCGCCGCCTTGACCGCCAGTTTGGCATGGTCCGCAGTTTCCACTGGCGCTCCCCAAAAGGCCATCACGCAATCACCCATGTATTTGTCAATCGTTCCACGGTGTGTGCGAATGTGGCCGGTCAAGCGGCTGAAAACGTCATTGAGCATGACCTGCAGTTGCACTGGCTCCATCAGTTCAGCCATTTTGGTAAAGCCCCGCATGTCGCTGAACATTACCGTTAACTCTTTGTTGCTGGCTTTCATGGTGTAACTATCGGGATCTTTCACCATTTCATCAACCAGCTCGGGCGGTACGTAGATGCCAAACAGGTTGGCCAATTTACGTTTGGAGCGGCTTTCCACGAAGTAACCATAACTCATGTTCAGGCCATAGGCGAGCGTCGCCATGGCCACCGCGCCAGCCAAAGGCAAAACCAGTCCAAAAGACCGGTACATCCAGAAATTCAGCGCAAAAATTAAGGTCAATACGCCCGCACTCAGCATGACCGCTCGCGAAGCGGTCAAAAGCGGCAGCCCAATCGCCAATCCCAAACCGGACACAACCAGCAACAGCACGTCATATCCAACCGCGTAATCCGGCCGCACCAACATTTTGCCGTCAAGCAAGCCGGAAATCACGTTGGCGTGGGTCTCCACTCCGGGGTAGGCTTCGCCAACAGGCGTGACACGCAGGTCAGCCAGCCCAGGTGCGGTCGTGCCCACAAGAACGATTTTATTTTTTAAAGCTCCGACCGGAAGTCTTTTGGCCAAAACGTCAACTGCGGAGACGTATTTGAAGGCACCACCCTGTGGCCCGCCAAATCCACGATAGGGCACCAGGGTGGTTGCCCTGTCGTCCACAGGAATTGCGTAGATTTTCCGCTCGTCAAGTTTCAGCAGAATATTCTCCAGCCTTTGGTTGCTTTGGCCTGTGGTGTGGCCGGCCGGAAAACCAGGAGCCACAGTCGGCAAGCCGATCAACACCCGAAACATGGCGAGTGCAAGTGATTCGTAGTACTGGCCTTTGTATTCCGCAATCAAAGGCAATGACCGCACCACGCCATCAGATCCCGTAATCGAATTGAAAAACCCGGCTAATGGCGCGGCGTTGGCGACCAACGCCAGATTCGACCCGTAGCCATTCCAGGAGGTGAATTGGCCCGCATGCCCTTGCAACGCCTCGCTCGAAATGACCGGGGCAGGCAAGACGCCAGACGACAGCCCGTCGCGGTCGCTCGTGAAGTAAAAGCCCAAGACAACCGGGCGTTTTTCAATTGACCTTGCGAACGCTGCATCGTAGTCAAGCAAGCCTTGCAAGCTCAGCAGTTTTTCCACAAAGCCAGGTTCACCTTTCAGCTCGTTCTTGGCCAGTTCAGTCAGGCGCCTTAAACCCGAGCTTTCGTCGGCTTCTGCGAAAACGATGTCATACCCCAGCAAAGCGACATTCTGCACGTCAAACAGCTCCCGGGTGAGCTCTGCCATCCGGTTGCGCCCCCAAGGCCATCGACCCACTTCGGCGAGGCTCTTCTCGTCGATATCGACAATGACAATGCGCTCATCGAGGGTTCCAGTCATCGTGGCGCGCAGGCGTGCATCGTAAATGATGTCGTCCAGACGCTGGATAAATCCGATGTTGACAGCTCCTACTGAATGCAGTAACACCACGACCAGAGGCAACAAGGTCACCAAAATGCGGGGCCAGTGCTTCAGCAGTGATTCCACGAGCCTCCCGGAAATGGAAAACCGGCGCTGGCGCCGCCAGTCTCCTAGGGCTGTCAGCCCAGGATGAATTGCATTTGGGTGCCAGCAAGCTCTATCAAATCACCATTTTTAAGTGACACTGGGTCAACGCCGATAGGTGCCCCATTCAACGACGGGTTGCCCGCCCCTTCGACATGGTGAACCACAAAACCATGGCTGCGTTTGGTGATTGCCGCCACGGCGACACCCGGTTTGCCAATCGTCGTGACGACTTTGGTCAAAGGAACTTCACGGCCCGAGGCAGCGCCTGAGAGTACTTTGATCGCCGCACGGGCTGCCGAGAGGTTCAATACCGAATCGGGTCCACTGCGGGCTGCGGGTTGCATAACGGGCGTTGAAGGATGTTGCGCTGCTGCCAGCGCTGACGCCTGGCTTGGCCTGAACATCTGGGTTTTCTCATAACCCTGTTCGGCGATCTCATTGACAAATTTAATCTTGTATTTGCCGACTTCGATAACGTCAGCATTTTGCAGCAATTGTTTCTTGATTGCCTTGCCATTGACGTAACTGCCGTTGGTGCTGTTGAGATCTTCGATATGGACTTCATTGCCGTTCATCTGCAACACGGCATGTTCTCCACTGACTGCCAGATTGTCGATAACGATGTCGTTGTAGGGGCGACGGCCCAAGGTGGTCCGATCCTTCGTCAACTGGACTTCCTTGATCACAACCCCGTCTATCGATACGATCATTTTCGGCATGACCGACTCCTGTTCCTGAAATTTGTAATTTGAAATATTGACATGATGACTACTTGCCCAACAACCTGGAAATCAAACCCCGCTTCTCGGCGGCACCCTCAGCATGTGCCAGCAAAACGGAGATGTTATCGCGTCCGCCATGTTCGTTCGCCACGTTGACCAATTTCTGGGCAATTTCATCCATTGATTGTTGCGCTAAAAGTATGCGACCTATCTCCGGGTCTTCCACCATATCCGAGAGGCCATCCGAACACATCAGGTAAGTATCGCCCGGTTCAACATCATATTCGTTCAATTCGAGCATTACGGTATCGTCAACGCCCAATGCCCGCGTGACAAGGTTCTTGTAGGAGGAAGTCGCTGCCTGTTCAACAGTAAGAAGGCCGGCGTCAATCTGCTCTTGCAGCAAAGAGTGATCTTTCGTGACCTGCGTCAACTCACCGGCACGCAACCGGTAACAACGTGAATCACCGATGTGGCCAAGCATCAGCTTGGCGCCCTGGAAAACACCCACAATCAGTGTGGTTCCCATGCCCGAATACTGCGAATTGGAGCTCGCAGCGTTGTAAATTGACCGATTTGCGTTTTCAACGCAAATCTCCAGGGCGCGCCGGATCTCTTTCGATTTTGCGTAGTAGCCGGCTTCGGCCAGCCAACGCGTCATTTCGGCCTTGATGAACGCTGTGGCCATGCCGCTGGCTATTTCGCCTGCGTTATAGCCGCCCATGCCGTCCGCCAAAACGGCGAGGTGGGTGGCTGCATCAAAGGCGACAGAGTCTTCGTTGTTCTCCCTGGCTCGGCCCGGATCGGTCTTGGTGCAAAACGTATAAATCATTGCTTGTGTAATTTTGCCTCAGGCTCATCCGGCTCGGCGCTTCCGGTTAAATTGTCAACTTGGCTTGCCTTGGGCTCAAGGCATGGTAGAGGTCGGCAGGACCAGCGTCTTATCGAAATTTTGCAAAGGCGATGTGGGTGCATGCTGGACAGCAGCATTTGGGTTTGCCAGCGCCTGTGCGCCCACAATCGACGCCATCACATCCTTGAGATCAGCGGCGAAGTGCTCACCTTTCTGGTAGCGGATTTCGGGCCGTTTGCTCAGGCTTAGTGCAATCACATTCGCCAAATTTTCAGGTATGTTGGAATGAATAAGGCGTACGTCGGGCGCGTCTTCATTGGCGATTTTGTACATCAGTTCGGCCATCGAATCGCCGCGAAACGGCAACACTCCGGCGACCATTTGAAACAGCATGACGCCAAGGGAATAGAGATCGGAGCGGCCGTCCACTTTTTTTCCCGCCAGCTGTTCGGGCGACATGAAACTCGGCGTGCCCAGGACCAGACCAGTCTTGGTTTTGCTGGAGTCAGTGATGCGGGCAATGCCAAAGTCTGTCACCTTGACAGTGTCGCTGTCCGCGTCGTACATGATGTTGGCTGGCTTGATGTCACGATGCACCACGTTTTGTCCGTGCGCATAGGCCAGAGCTTCCGCGACGCGCGCAATGATCGACAACACCTGCGGCAGCGGCAACAGGTGGCCGTCACGGCAGGCGCCGACCAGGTCCTTGCCTTTGAGAAATTCCATGGCAATGTAGGCCAAATCATGCTCTTCGCCGGCGTCAAAAATTGTGACAATGTTCTGATGTTGCAAGCGACCTGCCGTTTCCGCCTCGCGAAAAAACCGTGCGCGCGCGTCGACCAGATCGTCACCCTGGAACTCCTGGCTCAGGGCCAAAGTCTTGATAGCCACAACCCGGCCGATTTTTGGATCTTTGCCCAAGTAGACCACGCCCATGGCGCCCTTGCCCAGTTCCTTTTCCAGTTGATAGCGGCCCAGCATGGGTTTTTCAACCGCGCCGCCCGCCAGCAATATCGTGCCACCGGGGTGGGCCCCTCCGCCACCAAGAATAACCGTCTCGGACAGGTTCTTCGCCCGCAGCAACCGGGCTTTGAGGTCGTTGTCCTTCGGGTTGAAGCTGGCCATCCGTTCGTAAACGGCTTGCGCCTTGTTGAACTGCCGCTTGCGCTCAAAGTCCAGCGCCAGGCTTTGCAGGTTGCCCATCAATGCCTCGGACATCGGTACCCGGCGATAGCGGTCAAAAGCCGCGTCAAGCTGACCTTGCCCTTGCAAAGCCAGCCCCATCATGCGACTGGTTTCAGCCGACTCCTCCTCTGATCTGAGCTTGCCGGCCTCGGTCATCAAAAAGCGCTTGGTGGTCAGAGCCAGGTGGCCCAACAGCAAAAGTGCCGCCGGAAACACCAGCTTGAGCCATATCGAAACGCCCGCCAGCAGCCCGAATTCAGTGGCCACGAGCAGGACAAACAACAGCAGCGTAACCACCGCCGCCGCTCCCGCCGACAGTCGCGGCAATGCGACGATGATGTAGAGCGCGACGATGAGAAAAGCCGCCAGCATGGCCCACATGCCCCACACCGGTTGGACGATGAAATGCTCGCTCAAGATGCTGGAGGTGACATGGGCCACCGTTTCGGCCAAATACAGGCCCGGGTTGCCGGGCACCGGGAAAACGGCGCCGACGCCTGCCGCGGTGGCGCCGATCACGACGATTTTGTCGGCATATTTGCTGGCCGGAATTTTGCCGTTGAGCACGTCGTAAAACGAATCGACGACAAACGCCGGCCGGCCGTTCCTGCTTTTGTAAAACTGCGGCAACATCAGGCCGGCAGCATCGGTCTTGACGCGCAACTTGCCTACTTGCACCGATTCAGCGTCGCCAAGTTTGATGTCGCCTGGCGCGAGGTTCAGGCTTTGTGCGGCCGCCAGCAGGGCCATGGACGGGACCGCCTTGCCATAAAAGTTCACAAGCAGCGGTTCGCTGCGCACGGAGCCGTCCACGTCCGGGAACTGGTTGAGGTGCCCGATACCGGCGGCGGCTGAGCCCAGTATTTCAATCGGCTGTTGGCCGCGGATCGCCGGCACAGAAAATCTCGCCGGATCGTCGATGGCATTCCTGAGCGCATAGGACGGCAAGGCGTGGTCGGGCTTGCCCAGTGGCTCGCCCAGTTCATACACTGAGGGAATCAACACGTTGCCTGCTTTGGCGAGGCTCGCGGCCAGGATGGTATCGGCATCCAAAGCCAATTCGGCCTCGCGGATTATTTTCTCCAGCTGCACGGCGACAGCCGCCTGGGGACTATTGGCTTCAGAGAGCGCTCCACCTGCCGATTGGCCCACCAGATCGCGGATTTGGCGAATGTAGTTCAGCCCGCGATCAACCTGCGGCTCGAAAAAGAAGGCCGTGTGAACAATGGTCCTGGCCTTGGCCGCCGCCAATTGGTCAATCAATTTGGCGTGGGTGTCACGGGACCAGGGCCAACGACCAATGTTGGCAATACTTTGATCGTCAATGGCAATTACGACGATACGCTCCGATGGCTGTCGGTTGCTGCTGGTGCTGGCAACGTCATAAAAGCGCCGCTCCAGGCTGCCAAAAAAATCGGTCGTGGCATTGAAAAACACGACCGCCGCCACCACCAGCAGGCCGACAAACCAGTCGGTGCGCCAGAAGGGGCCTTGACCAGGCATGTTGCCGGAGTATGATTTTCTTGCCACGTCACGCCCAATCTGAAACCGCCGACCCATTTGGAGTCGCATAGAGGCCGCCGCTGGCGGGGACGGCCAGCGCTTTGCCGACCTGCGACGTTAGCAGACCCCAACCCACCCGACAAGGCTTCTTTTTAAGCTGGCTTGTCGTTTTTTCGCCGAATGGACGCGGCAAATCGCAGCGTGCCCGGGCACCGCAAGGCCAGCGCACCTGCTGGCACGGCCAATGCGCTGGCGCGACCGCCTCACGTGCCTTGCGTCTTGGCGTGGGCGCGTTGGGACAGGACCCGCCCCACCACCACGACAAAGACCGCACAGGCGATCTTGACGCCATATTTAAGGACAGTGTTGTCACCAAAAATATCGGCCAGGCCCGGATCGTGCGAAATGGCATCGCCCGCGACCCAGCCAATCAGCGCGGCGCCCAAGACGATGATGATCGGGAAGCGCTCCATCAACTTGATCATGATCTGCGAGCCAAAGACCACCATGGGGATGCTGATGGCCAATCCAAGCACCAAGAGCGGGTAGTTGATCACGCCGTCGATCTTGGCCGCCAGCGCTACTCCGATTACGTTGTCCAGACTCATCACCAGGTCGGCAACCAGGATCGTGCGGATGGCACTGCCAAAGCTGACGGTCTTGATTTCACCGTTGTCGTCACCGTCACTTTCGTCCATCAACAGCTGCACACCGATGTACAGGAGCAACAGTCCGCCTACCAATTGCACATACTTCCATTGCAACAAATAGGCGGCAATGAAGGTCAGCAGGATCCGCAAAATCACGGCGCCGGCGGAACCCCACAAGATGGCCTGTTTTTGCTGCACCGACGGCAGCGATCGGGCCGCCAATGCAATCACCACAGCGTTATCGCCCGACAAAATGATGTTGATCCAGATGATTTGCCCCAAAGCCAGCCAAAAGGCGGGGGTCTGCATGATTTCCATAAGGCTCTCCGACGCGCCTTGTTCCATCAGGGCGCTATATTAATAATAGCTAACTATGCTTTGTTTACGACGGCCTTAGCCCGCTATTTCTTTAAGCCACGGGCCAGCCACCGACCCGCAGTGTAACTTGCCGTTCAAGTTGGGAATTTGCCGCCTTGTGCATTGGGACTGCCCTTGGCGTGCGCGGCGCGGGCGTCGCCGCCCGCGGCGAGCTCACAGCAAGGCTTTGAGCAGTTTGGCCATCTCCGAGGGGTTTCGTGTGACCTTGAAACCGCACTCTTCCATCACCGCCAGTTTGGCGTCGGCCGTGTCTGCGCCGCCACTGATCAAGGCGCCGGCGTGGCCCATGCGTTTGCCCGCAGGCGCCGTGACGCCGGCAATGAAACCCACGATGGGTTTTTTCATGTGGGCCTTGCACCAGCGTGCGGCGTCGGCCTCGTCCGGTCCGCCGATTTCGCCGATCATGATGACAGCGTCGGTGTCCGGGTCGTCGTTGAAGGCCTGCATCACGTCGATGTGTTTGAGCCCGTTGATCGGGTCGCCGCCGATGCCCACCGCACTGGACTGGCCCAGGCCAATGTCGGTCAACTGCGCCACTGCTTCGTAGGTCAGCGTGCCGGAGCGGCTGACGACGCCGATGCGCCCTTTCCTGTGGATGTGGCCCGGCATGATGCCGATCTTGATTTCGTCGGGGGTGATGAGGCCGGGGCAGTTTGGCCCCAGGAGCAGGGTGCGCTTGCCGCCGGCCGCCTCCTTGGCCTTCATTTTGTTGCGCACTTCAAGCATGTCACGCACGGGGATGCCTTCGGTGATGCAGATCGCCAGGTCCAGATCGGCCTCAACGGCCTCCCAGATGGCGGCTGCAGCCCCTGCGGGCGGCACGTAGATGACACTCACCGTCGCGCCGGTTTGGCCAGCGGCTTCCTTCACCGAGGCGTAAATCGGGATGTCAAAAATCCGCTCGCCGGCTTTTTTCGGGTTGACACCTGCCACGAAGCAGTTTTTCCCGTTGGCGTATTCCTGGCACTTTTCGGTGTGGAACTGGCCGGTTTTGCCGGTGATGCCTTGGGTGATGACGCGGGTGTTTTTGTTGATGTAGATCGACATGCCGTTTCCTTCAGGCGTTGACTGACGCCACTACTTTTTGCGCCGCCTCGGCCATGGTGTCGGCGCTGATGATGGGCAGGCCGGATTCGGCCAGCATCTGTTTGCCCAGCGCTTCGTTGGTGCCCTTCATGCGCACTACCAGCGGCACCGATAGGTTGGTCGCCTTGCAGGCGGTGATGATGCCGGTGGCAATCGTGTCGCACTTCATGATGCCGCCGAAGATGTTGACCAGAATGGCCTTGACCTTCTTGTTTTTCAGCATGATCTTGAAGGCTTCTGTGACCTTCTCGGGCGTCGCGCCGCCGCCCACGTCCAGGAAGTTGGCCGGCTCGGCGCCGAAGAGCTTGATGGTGTCCATGGTCGCCATGGCCAGCCCAGCGCCGTTGACCAGGCAACCGATGTTGCCGTCCAGGCTGATGTAGGCCAGATCGAACTTGCTGGCTTCGATTTCCGCCGGGTCTTCTTCATCGAGATCACGCAGGGCGACGATTTCCGGGTGCCGGAACAGCGCGTTGGCGTCGAAAGTGAACTTGGCGTCCAGCGCCTTGATGCCGCCCGGCTTGCCATCCACGGAGCCTTCGAGAATCATCGGGTTGATCTCGACCAGCGAGGCGTCGGTGTCCATGTACACCCGGTACAGCTTTTGCAACACGTCAACCGCCTGCACCGTCGAGCCCGCCGGCACGCCGATGCCATCGGCGAGCTGGGTCGCCTGCGCCACCGTCAGGCCCAACGCCGGGTCTACAAATACCTTGATGATCTTCTCGGGTGTGTCGTGCGCCACTTCTTCGATGTTCATGCCGCCTTCCGAGGAGGCCATGAACGCCACCTGCTGCGACGCGCGGTCGGTCACGGCGGAGACGTAATATTCCTTCTGGATGCTGGCGCCGTCTTCGATCAACAAACGGCGGACTTTCTGGCCGGCGGGCCCGGTCTGGTGCGTCACCAGCTGCATGCCGAGAATTTCGCCAGCCAGTTTTTTCACCTCGTCAATGGAGCGTGCCAGTTTGACGCCGCCGCCCTTGCCACGGCCACCGGCGTGGATCTGCGCCTTGACGACCCACACCGGGCCGCCGAGTTTTTGCGCCGCTTCCACGGCCTCCTGCACAGTGAAGGCGGCAATGCCGTGGGGCACCGGAATGCCAGCCTGGCGCAAGATGTCCTTGCCTTGGTACTCGTGAATCTTCATGAGGAGCTTCTCGGAAATGGAGTGAGGGCCCAACGCGACTGCCGCAAATGGATTGGGCCCCAGGCGGCATCAAATCCATGCGTTTTTGCCATTGAACAACGCAGCGCTGAAATGTATCATGCTGCATTGCACCATAACTTGCTGCAACCTTGCAGCCACCGCAACCCGCCCATCTCAACCTGTTCAACCGCGTTACGCCATGCCCAAAATATTCATTGACGGAGAAGCCGGCACCACGGGCCTGCAAATCCGCGAGCGCCTGCAGGGCATGCCGCAGGTTGAAGTCATCAGCATCGCACCCGAACTGCGCAAGGACCCCAGCGCCAAACGCGCGTTGATGCAAGAGGCCGACCTGGTCGTGCTGTGCCTGCACGACGCCGCCGCTCTGGAGTCGGTCGCCATGATCGATGCGTTGCCTGTCAAGAAACCCAAAATCATAGACGCCTCGACCGCACACCGCACCGCACCGGGCTGGGTGTTTGGTTTCCCGGAGCTGGCGCCAGGGCAACGCGAGGCCGTGCAACAGGCCAACCGGGTGGCCAACCCAGGCTGTTACGCCACTGGGGCCATCGCCATCCTGCGCCCGCTGGTCGACGCTGGCCTGATTCCGCCCGGTCACCCGCTCACCCTGCCGTCGGTGAGTGGCTACAGCGGCGGCGGGCGCAGCATGATCGAAGCCTACGAAGCGGGCAGCGCCCCGGCGTTTGAAACCTACGCCCTGGGCCTGAAACACAAACACCTGGCGGAGATCATGCACTACACCCGGCTCTCACGCCGGCCGGTGTTCATCCCGTCGGTGGGCAATTTCGCCCAGGGCATGCTGGTGCAACTGCCGCTGGATCTGGAGTTTTTGCCGGGCCAACCCAAAGCGCAGGATTTGCATGACGCGCTGGCCCGCCATTACGCCGGCAGCGAGTGGATTTCAGTGCAACCAGCTGGGCCTGACGGCAAGATCGACCCGATTTCCGACCTCACCAACACCAACAAAATGGAGTTGCGGGTGTTCTCCAACAGCGGCCCCGACGACGGGTTCCAGCATGCGGTGGTGATCGCCAAACTGGACAACCTGGGCAAGGGCGCCAGCGGTGCCGCGGTGCAGAATTTGAAGCTGATGCTGGGGCTGGGCTAGTCCTGCTCGTCGTCGCACGGCCCAGCCAACACGCGCCGGATGGTGTTGCCGCCAAAACCCCGGCTGGCCAAGAACCGCATCTGTTTGCCCCGCGCCGAGGGTTCGGTCGCCACTTCGCCAAATTTCTTTTCCCACAACACCCGCGCGCGTTCAATTTCTGTGGATTGCAGCCCCGCCAGAGCTGCGCTGACAAGGTCGCGGCCCAGCCCTTTGTTTTGCAACTCCTGGCGGATGCGGGCGCTGCCGAGTTTGGCCCCTCGGCGGTTGATGACAGACTCGACCACGCGCGCTTCGCTGATGAAGCCTTTGCCTTCAAGCTCATCGAGAATTTTGGCCAGCTCGCCCGGTGACGTTTCATAAGCTGCCAACCGCCGCTCCAACTCCAGGCGCGAATGTTCACGCCCACTCAAAAGCCGCAAGGCACGGCCTTTGAGCGAGAGACTGGTGCGTTGTGGGGCCGTTAAATTCACGTTGTAATACTATTTATAAAATAATTTAGTATAAATACTATTCATTAATGCTATTTTAATAGTATCTATAAAACGATATTACTTGACGGCCTTAATCGTGGATTTTATTTAATATTTTTATTCAACCACTTTTTTACCACTCGCTTTGGGCTTCTCCACCACCTCTTGCTCGGACGGCAGCAAGGGGATGCCCAGCGAAGCGCGCACTTTGTTCTCGATTTCGGTCGACAAACCGGTGTTTTCACGCAAAAACTCGCGTGCGTTGTCGCGGCCCTGGCCAATTTTTTCACCGTTGTAGGCGTACCAGGCGCCGGATTTGTCGATGATGTTGGCGGCCACCCCCATGTCGATGATCTCGCCGTGGCGGCTGATGCCTTCACCAAACAGAATGTCGAATTCGGCCGTCTTGAAGGGTGGGGCGACTTTGTTTTTGACAACCTTGACCTTGGTTTCGTTGCCAATCGCCTCTTCGCCCTTTTTGATGGTGCCGGTGCGGCGGATGTCCAGGCGCACCGAGGCGTAGAACTTCAGCGCGTTGCCGCCGGTGGTGGTCTCGGGGCTGCCAAACATCACGCCGATCTTCATGCGTATCTGGTTGATGAAAATCACCATGCAGTTGGTTTTCTTGATGTGCGCAGTGAGTTTGCGCAGCGCCTGGCTCATCAGCCGGGCTTGCAGGCCGGGCAATGAATCACCCATTTCGCCTTCGAGTTCGGCCTTGGGCGTCAGCGCCGCCACCGAGTCGACCACGATCAGGTCGACCGCACCGGAACGCACCAAGCTGTCGACGATTTCCAGCGCTTGTTCGCCGGTGTCGGGCTGGCTGATCAGCAGGTCTTGCAGATTCACACCGAGTTTTTGTGCGTACTGGATGTCCAGCGCATGCTCGGCATCCACAAACGCGCATTGGCCGCCGATTTTCTGCATCTCGGCAATGGCCTGCAGCGTCAGCGTGGTTTTGCCGCTGGATTCCGGGCCGTAGATTTCAACCACCCGACCGCGCGGCAGGCCGCCGACGCCCAGCGCAATGTCCAGCCCCAGCGAACCGGTGGAGACCACCTGAATGTCCTCAATCACCTCGCCTTCGCCCAGGCGCATGATGGTGCC
>JANNYX010000130.1:0-5898 GCA_031410295.1 Rhodoferax sp. | reverse complement strand
TGCACCGCCTGGTCGATGGCGGCCACAGCGTGGTGGTGATTGAACACGACCTGGACGTGATCGCCGAAGCCGATTGGGTGATCGACCTCGGCCCGGAAGGCGGGCAGGCCGGCGGCCGCATCGTTGCCGCGGCAACGCCTGAGGAACTGGTGCTGAGCGGCTCCCATACGGCGGTGGCCCTGAGGGCCGTGCTGGCGCGTGTTTGACGCCACAAAAAGATGACGGGGCTGATTATGGGTCGGTTTAAATGAATGGTAAAATGTCGTTTAATATTAAATTTGATAATTAAATAGATTATTAGTTATTGGTTTACGCTATAAATAATATATCATAGTAGTTAATTGTTTAGACGGCCTTAGGCGCAGAAAATTAAGTTAAAAAATAGCAATATATATAATTGCACTTAACCGCATTGAAAGCGGGCAGCAGCGCGGCCGCTGGCTTCTTTGCGGCACCTCCCTCCCGCCTTTGCGCAAGCTGCCCGCCGCTGATGTGCCGCCCCGCGCAGACTGTTGATGGTGTACGCTGTCGGTCACCCCACCCGACCAGGCGACCCCGATGAGCCCAACCTCCGCTGACGACGACTCGCGCAAACCCCCGCATGATCATTCACACGATCATGGCCACGATGCCGCTCAGCATGACGTTCCCGATCAGGGTCACGGTCACAGTCAAGATCTAACGACACCGTTGCGATGGAAACACGACGGTATCCGCGTCATCCCGGGCCAGCAGCTGGACGGCAACACGGCGCAGACGCCCGGCATGGACCGCAAGGCGGCGATCAATTTTGCCCGCACCGGTGCAAAAAAACTGTGGGCTGGCACCGTCACCATCCACCCGGATGCCAAAACCGGCGCCCACCACCATGGCCATCTGGAGAGCGTGATTTACGTTGTCAAAGGCCGCGCCCGCATGCGTTGGGGCGACGCGCTGGAGTTCACCGCTGAAGCCGGGCCGGGTGATTTCATCTACGTGCCGCCTTATGTGCCGCATCAGGAAATCAACGCCAGTGCGACCGAGGCCCTTGAATGTGTGTTGTGCCGCAGTGATGGCGAGGCGGTGGCAGTGAACCTGGCCCTGACTCCGGTGGAGAAGCCGGAGCTTGTCCTGTGGGTTGACCCGACCCATCCTACCGGCGCCAACTGAGCCGTTGGCCACAGCTGCGGACCTGGCGGAGCCCAATCATTCTTAGTCGCCTGGTCCGCTCGCGCCAGTGCACCCTGGCGGTGTTGGGCATTGCGCTGGTGGCCGTGGTCGGCGCCTGGTTGGTGGTGCAGTGGCAGGTCAGGTCGCGCATCGACGAACAGGTGCAAAGCCTGCGCCATGCGCTGGACTACACGGCGGTTGCATTGCAGGACGAGGCGCGTGGCTCGGCGGCACTGGGCGCGTCGATGTTGATGGGCCTCAACGAGTTGCCCTTCAAGGCCGCGGCCCTGGGCCAGTTGCCCGAGGACGACATCGCGGTGCTGGAAAAACTGACCTCCGTGCGCAACCTGTTTGATGCGGATGGCGCTTACGTGGTGTCAGCCCAGGGCGTGATCGTTGCCCACGCCACGCGGGAGATCAGCTCCACCGGTGCCAACGTCACGTTTCGCCCGTATTTCAAGAACGCCATGGCCGGCACGGCCAATGTCTACGCCGCTGTGGGCAGTGTTTCCAGCGAACGCGGCCTGTATTACGCGGCGCCACTGCGCCAAGACACCCGCCAGACCAGCGAAATCATCGGTGTCGTGGTCCTGAAGGTGTCGACCGGCAAAATTGACCAGCTCCTGCGTTTTGCCGGGCGCGACACGCTATTGCTGTCGCCCCAGGGCGTGGTGTTTGCCAGCACCCGTCCTGAGTGGCTGTTGCACATGACGCCACCCCTGGAGCCGGCGCGGATTGCCGACATCCGCGAGCTGCGCCAATTTGGCAGCCGCTTTGAGACGCAAACGCCAGCGGTTTTGCCGTTTGACCTGGACGGCCCAGAGGCGCCACTGGACGCCAAGCGTTACATCCTGTTGAAGAAACCCGTTGAGTGGAACGACCCGGCCGGGCCCTGGCAGGTGGTGGCCCTGCACAACAGCGACGTGTTGGTGCCTGCGCTGCAGCGCTGGATCATTGGCCTGGCGGCCTTTACCGGCCTGGCGGGCGTGGGCCTGTTGCTGGCGCTGGTGATGGTGGGGCGCAAACGCATTGCGGTGGCCACCGAGCGTTACAACATGATGGGCACCGCCCTGGAAGTCAGCCCGATGTCGGTGGCCATTACGGGCATCGACGGGCGCATAGAGTGGGTCAATCCGCAGTTTGAAAAAGACACCGGATACACCAGCCGCGAGGTGTTGCAGCGGCACATCGGGCAACTGCTGGCGCCCACCGAACAGCAACAGAAATTCCCCGAAGTGGCGCAGGCGGTGATTGCGGGAAAATCGTGGCGCGGGGAATTGTTCAACAAACGCAAGGACGGCAGCCTGTTCCCGGGTCACGTGCTGGTCTCGCCGATCTTTGACACCCGTGGCAAAGTCACCGCGTTTGTCAATTTGCAGGAAGACACCGCACAGGCGGTGGCGCTGCAGGCGCAACTGGTGCGGGCCAAGGAAGTGGCCGATGTCGCCAACCGCTCCAAAGGCGACTTTCTCGCCAACATGAGCCACGAGATCCGCACGCCGATGAACGCCATCATTGGCATGGCCTACCTGGTCAAGGAGACCGGGCTGAACCCGCGCCAGAACGACTATGTCAGCAAAATACAGCAGTCCGGGCAGCACCTGCTGGCCATCATTGACGACATCCTGGACGTCTCCAAAGTGGAGGCGGGCAAACTCACGCTGGAGCACATTCCGTTTGAGCTGGCCAATGTGCTGGACCAGGTCGTCAATGTGGTCAGTGGCAAGGCCAGCCTCAAAGGGCTGGACTTGACCTGTGAGGTGGCGCCTGGCGTGCCGCACCGGCTCCTGGGGGACCCGCTGCGCCTGGGCCAGATTCTCATCAACTACGCCAACAACGACGTCAAGTTCACGCCCGCTGGCCAGATCCACATCAAGGTCAGCCTGCAACAGGACCGCGGCAGCGTGCTGGTCGTGCGGTTTGCCGTGATCGACACCGGGATCGGCCTCACTCAGGAGCAGTCCAGCCGCCTGTTCCAGAGTTTTGAGCAGGCCGACACTTCCACTACCCGGGAATTCGGCGGCACCGGCCTGGGCTTGTCCATCAGCAAGGTCCTGGCCGAACTGATGGGCGGGCAGGTAGGTGTCGACAGCCAGGCGGGCCAGGGTTCCACCTTCTGGTTCACGGCGCAATTGGGTCTGGCGGACAACTTTGGCCTGGCCAGCCAGGCCGACCGCACCGAGTCGGTTGGCAACGTCAGGTTGGCGCCCCTGCGCGGCGCGCGGATCCTGCTGGTGGAAGACAACGAGATCAACCAGCAGGTCGCCGGCGAGTTGTTGCGTGCCGCCGGTTTTGAAATGGACATCGCCGGCAACGGCCAGCTGGCGGTGGCGCAGGTGGCCGCCATGAACGCGCGCGACACGCCGTACGACCTGGTGTTGATGGACTTGCAAATGCCGGTGATGGACGGCTACCGCGCCACGGCAGCCATCCGCGCCGACCCGCAGAACGCCCGTCTGCCGATCGCCGCCATGACCGCCAATGCCATGGCTTCGGACCGCGAACGCTGCCTGGGCTCTGGCATGAATGGATTTATCCCGAAACCGATCGACCCGGATTTGCTCTGGCGCGTGCTTGCCGAACTGATCCTGCCGCGTGCGGGCCTGCCCGTGCCTGACGTCGCCCACGCGAGCCCGGGCCATGCCCCTGGCAACGCCGAGACACTGCCCGAGCAGATTGACGGTCTGGACCTGGCCCTGGGCCTGCGCCGGGTGTTGGGGCGCAAAGCGCTGTACCTGGCCTTGTTGCGCAAGTTCAGGCGGTCGGAATCGGTCGGGTTGGCGCAACTGCGGGCGGCCTTGGCAACCGGCGAGCGACCGCTGACCGAACGCCTGGTGCACACCCTCAAAGGCGTCGCCGGCAACCTGGGCGCGGTGCCGCTTGAAAAAAGCGCCGAGGCCCTGGAATTCGCCCTCCACGCGGGTCAAAACGCTGACCTGGTTCAAAGCAAAATGGCCGCGTTGACGCAGGATCTCAACGCCCTCCTGCTGGCTTTGAACCGACAACTTCCGCCCGAGCCCTCGGCCGCATTCCCGCTTGCAAAGGCGGCTGGGCCGGCCCAGGTTGCGGCGCATTGCAAGCGCCTGGCGACCCTGCTGGCCCAACAGGATTTCGAAGCCGAGGAGCTGTTTACCAGCCAGCGCAGCCTGTTTGACGCGGCGCTGGGCAGCGACAGCCTGGCCATCGAAATGGCCATCAACCGTT
Organism: Rhodoferax sp.; assembly: GCA_031410295.1. Classification (GTDB taxonomy): domain Bacteria; phylum Pseudomonadota; class Gammaproteobacteria; order Burkholderiales; family Burkholderiaceae_C; genus JANYCG01. The sequence continues at coordinate 1,545 of JANNYX010000130.1, read as the reverse complement.
TCAATTTCGAGCAGGCCCTGGCTGAATTGCGGCAGGCCTGTGTGAATAATGCCATCGAAATTTGAGGCAGAGTTGTGTCATAGTTTAGGCATCACCAGCCTGCTGCAGCGCTAAGCCCCATGGACGACCCCCCATTGACCGATAAAGCCACCGTTCTGGTGGTGGACGACACGCCCAATGATTTGTCGTTGATTGCCCGTTTGCTCAGGACCGATTACCGCGTGCTGGTGGCCATGGGCGGTGAAGCCGGCCTCAGCGTCGCGCGCTCGGCGCCGGCGCCGGACCTGATCCTGCTCGACATCATGATGCCGGATGTCGATGGGTACGAAGTCTGCCGGCGCCTGCGCGACGATCCGGCCACGCGCGCCATTCCGGTGATTTTCCTGACCGCCAAAAACAGCGCTGCCGATGAACAGAAGGGCTTTGCCCTGGGCGCGGTGGACTACATCACCAAGCCGGTAAGCCCGCCGATCCTGCAGGCGCGGGTGGCGACGCACCTGACCTTGAAGGCGGTGGCTGATTTCCTGCGCGACAAAAATGCCTTTCTGGAGCACGAAATCGCCAAGCGCGACCGCCAGATGACGGCGATCCAGGACGTGACCATTCTGACCATGGCCTCGATGGCCGAGACGCGTGACACCGAAACCGGCAACCACATCCGGCGCACGCAGAATTACGTGCGTGCCCTGGCCCAGCACCTCAAGCCCAACCCACGTTTCAGCGCGTTTCTGACCGACGTCAACATCGACATGTTGTTCAAATCGGCGCCGCTGCACGACATCGGCAAAGTCGGCATTCCCGACCGCATCCTGCTCAAACCCGGCAAGTTGACGGTGGAAGAGTTCGAGATCATGAAAACCCACACCACGCTGGGCTGGGACGCCATCAACAAAGCCGAAAAATCCCTCGGCACGCAGGCCGAATTCCTGACCATGGCCAAAGACATTGCCCTGTTTCACCAGGAAAAATGGGACGGCAGCGGTTATCCGCAGGGGCGCAGCGGCGAAGCCATCCCGATTTCCGCGCGCCTGATGGCCGTCGCCGACGTTTACGACGCGCTGATCAGCCGCCGCGTTTACAAAGAGGGCCTGCCCCACGAGGTGGCGGTGGCCATCATCTTGAAAGGCAGGGGGCAACATTTCGACCCGGACATCGTCAACGCGTTTGCCGACCTGCAGGACGAATTTCTGGCGATTGCCCAGCGTTATGCCGATTCAGACGCAGACTTGACCGTAAAAGCCGAACAGTTCCGCGAGGTATTCACAATCACCAACCCGGGCCATCTGGGCACGCCCTGAACAACACGGCGCGCGCCACCTCGGCAAAACCGGCGCCGCGCGCGCCTTTGGCGAGGTAACGCGGCCGATGCGCAAGCTGCGGCAAAAAACGCGCAATGTTCGCCACCCCGACACTGTGCGGGAAGGCTTCAAACATCACCTGGTCGTTGGTGGAATCGCCGACGTAAACCCAACGGCCGATTTCCGCATCCAGGTTCCGGTCGAATAATTCGCGCACGATCCAGCGCGCGCCCGCCAGCTTGTTGTG
>JANNYX010000129.1:0-2324 GCA_031410295.1 Rhodoferax sp. | reverse complement strand
CCCGGCAAAAGCGCCCAAATGGCACATGGTGCACAAGGTTTCGTCGGCCTTGGCCTTGCCCAGTTTGATTTTGCCTTCGTCGGCCTTGAAGGGCGACGGTTTGGCCTTTTGCGCGGCATAGAAGTTGGCGATGTTAATCATGTCTTGCCGGCTGAGCGACTCCACCATCGGCGTCATCAGCGGGTTGTTGCGTTTGCCTTCCTTGAAATCCTTGAGCTGGATGTACAGATAACGCCAAGTCTGCCCGGCCAAATTCGGAAAGATCGCCGCCGGGGCATTGCCGTCAGCGCCGTGGCAGGCAGCGCAGACTTGGGACTTGGCCCGACCCGCTTCAATGTCCTGAGCGAACCCTAGCGTCGGCCCTGCGAGCGCCATAACTAATGTCAAAAGCACAATTTGCAAGTTTTTGGGCATGGTTTCCTGATTCCTGAAGTTAAAAAAAATGGCCACCCACGAAGGTGGCCATTTTCTCACCGACCGTGTCGGCGGGAGCGGCGGGTTTTACAACGCAAATACGTGCATCGAATTACCGCGTTTGAAGTCCAGCTGAGTGTTGCCGCCGCAGCCCATGGCAATGTACTGCTTGCCCTTCACGCTGTAGGACACCGGCATGGCGTTGGCACCCGCGCCACAGTTGTATTCCCACAGTAACTTGCCGGTTTTGGCGTGCAGCGCGCGGATCAGGCCATTGCCTTCGCCATAAAACACCAGATCGCCGGCTGTGGCCAGAGCGCCGCCGATGAGCGGCTGCTCGGTGTCGAATTTCCAGACCATTTTGCCGGTGTCGATGTTTACAGCCGCTAGGCGCCCCCATTGTTTCTCGCCCTCAATCACTTTAAATGCGCCACCCAGCCACAACTTGCCGCCGGGGTACTTTGAGGGTTCGACGTGGTAGGTCATGGGCTGGTGCAGGTTCATGGCGTAGGTCAGGCGAAGTTTGAGATTCACCGCCATTGGTGACCATTCCACACCACCATTGGCACCTGGCAACATGCGGGCGCCGCCTGCGGTTGGCAAGACCCACATGTTTTCCTGCGGGATCATGGCCTGCGAGAAGCGGATCAAGGCACCGGTTTCGCGGTTGTGCACATACACATGGCCAGTTTTTCCGCCGTGGATCACGGCAGGCACCATCGTGCCGGATTTGTCCTTGACGTCCACCAAGATCGGCGGGCTCACGGCGTCCAAGTCCCACACGTCATGGGCAATGTATTGCGAATGCCACTTGTAGGCCCCAGTGTCCAGGTTCACTGCCACCATGGAGTTGGTATACAGGTTGTCGCCGGGGCGCTCAGCACCATACAGATCAGGTGACGGATTCCCCGCCACGAAGAAGATCGTACGCGTTTTCAGGTCGACAGCCGGGTTCATCCAGACACCGCCACCCAGAGTTTGGTAAAACGAGCTGTCGCGCGCCAAAGCGGCTTTTTCCCCCGCAATGTCCCGCTTCATGTTGCGGCCAGTCGCATCGTTCTCGGCCCATACACCTTCATGGCCTTTTTCGGGGATGGTGTAGAAGGTCCAGAGCAGCTTGCCGCTGGCCGAATCAAAGGCTTTGACGAAACCACGCACGCCATATTCACCGCCATTGGTGCCGATCAGCACCTTGCCATCAACCACGGTCGGCGCCATGGTTTCGCTGTAGCCTTTTTCAGGATCGGCGATTTCGGTTTCCCACAGCAGCTTGCCGGTTTTGGCGTCAAGCGCCACCATCTTGGCGTCAAGCGTGCCCATGAAGAGTTTGCCGCCCTCCACCGCCACGCCCCGGTTGTTGGGGCCGCAGCAGAAAGTGGTGATGGCACCCATCTTGTGTTTGTAGTGCCAGAATTCCTTGCCGGTAACAGCGTCAAGCGCATAGACGTGGTTGAAAGAGGTGGTCATGTACATCACACCATCGACCACGATGGGTGCGGTTTCCATTGACTCGCGCACTTCTGTCTGGAAGCTGAACACCGATTTGAGCCTCTTCACGTTCCCGGCATTGATCTGCGTGCCGGGATAGAAGCGCGTTTGCGCGTAATCACCGTTGGTGTGCAGCCAGTTGTTGCCTTGATTGCCGGCGTTGTTGAGCTGCGCCTGGGTCACGTTAATGCCCTTGGCAATCGACCCTCCGCCGCTGCCTGTCTCCTTTTGGCCCTGAATCTCCTGTGCATTTGGCGCGCTTGCCCACGCGAACAGCGCCACCACCAAGACCAAGCATTTTTTGTATTTGGCGTATTGCAATTCCGTCTCCTGTTTGTTTGTTGAAAAAGCGTTTTGGCAACAAGCGCGATGTCAAGCTCAGATGGCCCATAGCCGGATGCAGCCAATTTGAGTATAGTGAT
>JANNYX010000128.1:0-4137 GCA_031410295.1 Rhodoferax sp. | reverse complement strand
CCCATGTCCAGCATGCGGTCGGCTTCGTCAAGCACCAGCATCTGCACCTGGCCCAGGTCCAGCACACCTTGCTGCACCAAATCGAGCAGGCGCCCGGGCGTGGCTACCAGAATGTCGACGCCTTTTTTCACCCGGCTGATTTGCGGGTTCATGCCGACCCCGCCGAACACCACGGTGGAGGTGAGGTCCAGAAACTTGCCGTAAGTCTGTACCGATTCTTCCACCTGCGCGGCGAGTTCGCGGGTTGGGGTGAGCACCAGCGCACGGATACCGTTGCCGCCAAATTTGTTCTTGGCGGCAGCCGTCAAGCTCAGCTTGTGCAGCATCGGCAAGACGAAAGCCGCGGTTTTGCCGGTGCCGGTTTGAGCCCCGCCGAGCAGATCATGCCCGGCTAGGACCATCGGAATGGCTTCCATCTGGATGGCGGTGGGGGTTTCATAACCATGCTCGCGCACAGCTTTCACAATGGCCGGGGCCAATTTCAAATCATCAAAGTTCATGTAATACGCACCCGTCCACAGGTGCCAGGAATTCAGCCCATCGCGGCGCCTTAAGGGGCCGGAATCAGTCTAGGCAGAGTCGGTTAGGGGTGGAACTGTGGCCGCTCTGGCACTGCTTGGTTGGCAGCGTCTGGCGGTATCGGGTTCCCAGCGAAGCGCTGGTTTGTGGGCAACTGAAATGCCACAAGAACGCTGATTGTCGCACGGATCATGAAAAACACCTCATGCCCTTGGTCTGAAACAAAATGTTAAAGCGTGAAATTGTGGCCTTCCTGCTTGTGCGGCTGCGGTGACAATGTGCCCCAATCGAATCTTCCTGGAGCGATGAATGGCGAATTTTGCGATGCCGAGGTTGGGTTTTTCTGACGAAAAGGTCATCGCAAAACCAAGCCTGCGCGATTGCATCGAGGCAGTTCTGACCCAGTCCGACGCGCTGATGAACGCCGTAATGGCGGGCCTGCGCGCGATCAAGGGGCAAAACCGTGGCCGCGCCGTGCTGATCAACCAGAACCCGGCCTACCTGCGGGCGCTGGACAGCCTGCTGGACCAGGAGGTTGCGCTCAAGACGGCGTTTGCCGCCGAGCTGCGCGGCGCTTTTTACAGCCGCCGCGCGCAAGATGTGGTGGCCCAACCGATTCTTCGTTTTGACGATTTCCAGTTCCTGGATGAAACCCAGATCGACGCCAACATCGAGTCGGCGCTGACGCAGCAGGAAGTGGCCACTGCGGTGGACGATGTGTTGCCGCCGCTGAACGCCCTGGTCAGCAGCCTGCTCGGGCTGGTGAACGTTCAAAGCCAGCTCAATCCGCTCAAACCCGAGGCTTTTGTGCACGCGCTCAAGACCTGCATGGCCTCGCACATTGCCGATAGCGCGGCGCGCAAGGCCTTGCTGGCGTCGGCGGCAAGTTACCTTGGGCCAGCGCTGAACCAGCTCTACAAGGACCTGGTGAACTGGCTGCGATCACAGGGCATTGAGCCGGCGCTGCCGGCGGGCACGATGCCCGGCGCTGTCAGTATCACCGGCGCCAAGGTGGTGGAAACGGCGATGAGCCGCACGCTTTTGACCCTGGACAAGCTGCGCAAATTGTTGACGGGCGAGTTCGACCAGGCGTTCGGCCAGAACCCAGGTCCGAGGGATTTTCTGCATACGGTGCCTTCATCGTTTGTAGCGCTGGAAGACCTCAAACTGGTCGAGCCGATGATGCAGCGGCTGGCCCAACGCGCCCGGCAGGCCGCCCCGGCAAGGCAGAATGCGCCGGCGGCGGTGGACATGCTGGCCAACGACAATGCCCAAAGCCGCCAGCTGGGCCGGCAACTCGGCTCCGAAGTGGTGCGGCTGATGCTTGAAAACTTGATGAACGACAACCGCCTGTTACCCAAGGTGCGCCAGCATTTGAAAGATCTTGAGCCGGTGCTGTTGCAGTTGTCGCAATCCGACCCGAGATTTTTCAGCGAACGCCAGCACCCCGCGCGCCAGTTGCTGGACCGCCTGACCAACCGCAGTCTCGCCTTCAAATCTGAAGACGACGAGGGTTTTGCGAAGTTTTCAAAAGCCATCAACAATTCGATCCAGGTGCTGGTCAACGGCAGTGGCGACGCGGCTGCCTTCACCCGCGTGTTGCGCAAACTTGAGGACGGTTGGGAGCGCGACGAAGAGGAGCAACGCAAACGCCAGGCACAGGAGGCGGGCTTGCTCTTGCGGGCGGAGCAACGCAACTTGCTGGCGCAAAAACATGCCGAAGACTTCGCTTCGCGCGTGGCAGAAAAGGACGTGCCTGAATTCGTCACCGCCTTTCTGCGCGGGCCTTGGGCGCAAGTGTTGGCCGAATCGCAACTGCGCTCAGCCGACGGGGTCAGTGATCCGCAGGGGTTTTCGCTCACGGCGGATGACCTGATCTGGAGCGTGCAAGTGCGCCTGGCCAGGCGAGACCGGACCAAGCTGGTGCAAATGGTGCCAAATCTGTTGCTCAAATTGCGCCAGGGTTTGCAATTGGTTGATTACCCTGAACAGCGCATCCCGCTGTTGTTTGACGAACTGATCGCGCTGCACGAACAGGCCTTTGATGTGCCGGGTGACATGCTGGCTGCGCAGCAGGCGCAAGGCGATGGCGCCGCGGCTGTGGAAGATAGCGCTCCATCGGCGCTGGCCGGCGATTCACGCTTGGCGGGCGCGCCTTCCGTGGTTACGTGGGTCGGCGGGGAAGCGCCAGGCAACATGGGATTTGGGGCCGATGATGCCGATTCAATGATCAATTACGAAGGCGACCCGGTTCGCGAACGTGATGGCTTGAGCAGCCCATGGGCGGTGTCTGATCTCAAAGTGGGCACCTGGGTGGAGCTCAGGGTGCAAGGCGTCTGGGTGCGCGCCCAACTGACCTGGGCCAGCCCGCACTTGACGTTATTCATGTTCATCTCTGGCAAAGGCCTGGCGCACTCGATGTCGCGGCGCACCATGGATTTGCGCCGTGACCAGGGTCTGATCCGCGTGGTTTCCTACGGCGACGTGGTGGGCGGCGCGCTTGACGCCGTTGCCCAGGCCGCCTTGCGCAATGAACCGTCTGCCGTGACCGGGCCGGCGCCGCTGCTGTAAAGGCAGATGTAAAGGCAGCCCGGGGCCAAGCCCCGATAATGGAGGTTTTTGCTAGAAACAAAACTCCTCCAAATGGCTCAATACGTATTTTCGATGAACCGGGTCGGCAAGATGGTGCCGCCAAAACGCTTCATCCTCAAAAACATCTCGCTGAGTTTTTTCCCCGGCGCCAAGATCGGCGTCCTCGGCACCAACGGTTCCGGCAAATCCACGCTGCTAAGAATCATGGCCGGTGTGGACAAGGAATACGAGGGCGAGGCCATTCCGATGCCCAACCTGAACATTGGTTATTTGCCGCAGGAGCCGCAACTCGACCCGACCCAAACCGTGCGTGAAAGCGTCGAAGCCGGCATGGGCGCAGTCTTCACCGCCAAGGCGCGGCTGGAAGAAATTTACGCGGCCTACGGCGAAGAAGATGCCGATTTCGACAAACTTGCCAGCGAGCAGGCCGAGATGGAAGCCATCATCGCCACCGGTGGCACAGACAGTGAACACCAGCTGGAAATCGCCGCTGACGCGCTGCGCCTGCCACCGTGGGACGCCAACATCGGCGTGCTCTCAGGCGGTGAAAAGCGCCGCGTCGCCTTGTGCCGCCTGTTGCTGTCCAAACCCGACATGTTGCTGCTGGACGAGCCCACCAACCACCTGGATGCCGAATCAGTCGACTGGCTCGAACAGTTTTTGCAGCGTTACCCGGGCACCGTCGTCGCCATCACCCACGACCGTTATTTTCTGGACAACGCCGCCGAGTGGATTCTGGAGCTGGACCGCGGCTCCGGCATTCCCTACAAAGGCAATTACAGCGACTGGCTGACGCAGAAAACCGCCCGCCTGGAAGCTGAAAATAAAGGCGAAGAAAGCCGCGCCAAAGCCCTGAAGAAAGAACTGGAGTGGTCGCGCCAGAACCCCAAGGCGCGTCAGGCCAAGAGCAAGGCGCGTCTGGCGCGGTTTGAAGAACTGTCGGATTTCGAGTACCAGAAACGCAATGAGACCAACGAGATCTTCATTCCGGTGGCGGAGCGTCTGGGCAACGAGGTGATCGAATTC
>JANNYX010000127.1:0-4915 GCA_031410295.1 Rhodoferax sp. | reverse complement strand
AGTAATCCTCAGTAGGCCTTGCTGGCAGCGACCGGTGCCACACCGGTCTTGAATTTCGCCGCCAGCGCGCTGGTGTGGCGGGTCAGTAAATTGGTGTCGAGCCCCACGGCGACAAAGGTCGCGCCGAGGTCCAGGTAATGCCGTGCCAGAGTTTCGTCGGGCGTCAAAATACCGGCGGCTTTGCCGGTTTTGACGATGCGCCGGATGGCGTTGTCGATCTCTTTTTGCACATCGGGGTGGGTCGGGTTGAGCACATGCCCGAGCGAGGCGGACAAATCGGCCGGGCCGATAAAAATGCCGTCCACGCCGTCAATCGCGGCCGTGGCTTCAATGTTGTTGAGCGCCAGTTGGGTCTCGGCTTGCAGCAGCAGGCAAATCTGGGCGTTGGCTTCGTGGGCGTAGTTGTTGACGCGGCCAAAGCGGTTGGCGCGCATGTTGGCCATGCCGCGAATACCGCGCACCGGGCTGCCAACGTCGTCGTTTTGCGGGTAACGGGCGCGGCGCACGATCTGCTGTGCCTGCTCCGGCGTGTCGACCATCGGCACCAGCAAGGTGGAGAAGCCCAAATCCAGGTACTGCTTGATGATCATTTCGCCCACATTGCCGTGGCCCAGCGGAATGCGGCCAATTGCATGGCTGTCAGGGTAAGCGGCCAGCGCCTGCAGCTGCTGCAGGATGGTGCGCGGCTCGGCGGGCGAATGTTCGCCGTCCAGCAGCAGCCAGTCAAAACCGGCACCAGCGCAGATTTCGGCAGAATAAGAATCGGCCAGGCCACACCACAGGCCAATTTGCGCCTGCTTGTTTTTGAGGGCGGCTTTGAAGGGGTTCACAGGAGTTTTCATGGGTGGGCGTCGTTGCGTTGTAAATTCAGGTGGAGGGCGGTGTTGGCAGGGCGTGTGGCGGGGGTTGAAAAAGCGGGTGCAGGCTGCTCAATTTGCCGTCATACACCTGGCCAGGGTTTTCGTCGATGTTGAGTGTGATGCCCAGCGGGCTGGTTTTCAGGAGCTCATCAAAATGGGCCTTGACGGCGGCCAAAATGTCGTCACCCGCGCGTTTTTTGACAGCGTCCGAGCGCCCGGCGGCCATGCGCACATTGAGGTAGACAAAGGCGTAATCTGCGTTGCCATTGACCGTCTTGCCAGAGCGCCCGCCGTCGGCCACAGCGTAATGCGCCGCCGGGTAGGCGTAGACACGGGTGCCGCCGGTTGGATACACCTGCGCACCGGCTTCGTCGCGCTGCTGCAGCATGACGTCGGCGAGTTTGCGGCACAAGGCCGACATGTCGGTTTTAGCCTCAAGGTTCGGCGTATAGAGAATGACAAGGTGTGGCATAAAAACGGTGACGCGCCCTGGTTAAGACACATCCATCACAGCAACTGTACAACCGACAGAAAAAATCGGGATCGGGCGGTAATGCCACACGACGCCTTGCCCACCTGCCGCTGCAGCGACACTGATGAAGGTGCGGATTTCAAACCCGCCCTGGCCCGCCTCGGCATAGGTGGCTGCGTCGGTGTAGTCCATCAGCGCGGCTTGGTCGTTGCGGCGCCAGCGGTCGAGGAAATCACGGTCCCAGGCTTCGTTGACCTTGCCCGAGTCGGGCGTGGCCGGCCAGTGTGAAATGCCGCCGGTGCCGATGATGGCGATACGTTCCGCCGCGGCATCACAGGCGCGTCGCAAAGCCTTGCCAAAGGCCCAGGCGCGTGGCAGCGGTGTCAGCGGCGGGCCCTGGCAATTGATGTTGACGGGGATGATGGCCTGGTCGTATTGGGGTGTGAGGAAATGGAGCGGCACCATGATGCCGTGGTCAAACTTCCATTCTTCCGAATACGCCACATCCACCGTTTGCATCACGTTTTCAATAATGCGTTTGGAGAGTTCCGCGTTGCCGGGGATTTTGGTTTTGGCGATGCCGAGCCAGGCCGGGTCTTCAATCGGGCCCTCGTACTGGTCCGCCATGCCGATCGCGTAGGCCGGCATGTTGTTCATGAAGAAGTTGGCGAAGTGCTCGGCGGCGATGACGACCACCGCGTCCGGCTTGGCAGCGTCCAGCGCCGCACCCAGGCGACGGAACTGGGCATGGAATTCGTCGCGGATCGCTGGGTCGGCCAGGTGCGCGCGACCGGTGATGCCGGGGCCATGGGAACATATGCCAGCGAAGACCAGGCTCATGATGACGCCGCGTCGCTGGGCCGCCCCAAGCAAGGCACGGCCCCCTCGGGGGGCAGCGACAACACGAAGTGCGGGAGCGTGGGGGTCATATCCCCGCGACCTTCTCTTCGGTCGACGTCGTCATCGCGTAAATGCCAGCGCGTACGGGGCCATAACGCCGCACCCCCTCGCGCATCGCCTCCAGATAGTCTGCCCACTGCAAGCCGACCAATGGCGCGAAATGCATCAGCAACTGGCCATTACAGCCCAGCACATACAGTTTGCCGATGTCGCCATGTTCCACAGCCTGGCGTTCCTCGGCATTCAAATCGTATTCGTCCAGCAACGAAATGCGGTCTTCCTTGAAGCGCCGCTGCACCTGCGGCTCACGGTTCAGGTGGTAGAGAAACTTTTGGGCGGCATAAAGGCTCATCGGGATGGTCTCAAGCGGGTATACGTCTATGGCGAGTGGTGGTCACATGTTCAGGCAAATGGAACCCCATTTAAGTGCTTGCTCAGTACCGCCAAATACAGGTTCCACCATGCCAGGACAACCGCAACAACGCCCAACAATATCAGCCAGCGTCAGCAGCCCTACAAAAGTCAATACCGTTCCCATGGGCTGTCCTGCGTTAGGGCGCCAGCAATTGAAGGCGGGGGAAATAGGTCTTGTACCGGCTGGAATCGCGGGTCAGCAGCGTCCAGTTTTCGACGGCGGCTTGGGCGCCTATGAAGAAGTCGGGCAATACGCCGGTTTTCTTGCCGCTTCTTTGCCGATATTGCAAAAATGCTGCCGCAGCCGTACGCCCGGATTCTTTGCTCAGATGCTGCAAAGTCAATCCCAGGTCACTCAAGAATTGATCGAGTTTGACGGGTGAATACGGGTGCGCCGAAAGCTCCGCGTAAATCACGACATTGATGGCCATGGGCCCGGCGGCCCGCGCATGCTGGAACGCTGAGCCTGACCAGGGTAACCAGTCTGGGTCAGCTTTGAGCAGGTCGATCAAGACGTTGGTGTCAACCAGAGTCATGCAGACCTAATTCAGGGCTTGTTCCAGTTGTCTCCGCGCGTCATGCGCATGAGTTCGTCCGTGCTGGGCCCTCGCTGGATGCTGCCAACCCATTTGGCCAGAGGATCCGCCGGGTCAATTGAAAATTGACCTTTAGGCTGCACAAAAAGACGGCTCAGCGCTTGTTGAACGGCTTGTGTTTTGGACAAGCCGTTTTTTTTACAGTAGTCGAACAATTGCTTTTCAAGCGGGACTGGCAATCGAACCGAAAGCGTCATGACTCACTCCGTAAGACAGATTTTTCGATATTGTACGACAAAATAATACTCTTGTCTTACGACCAATAGCCAAATTTTTTGGCGCTGGAGCCGCTTGGCGAATTACGCTCCCCACTGCTGAATGTGATGGCTGCCCAATGAAACCGCCACGTTCTTCGGCTCGCAAAAGACTTCGTAACTCCAGCTGCCGCCTTCTCGCCCGGTGCCGCTGGCCTTGGTGCCACCGAAGGGCTGGCGCAGGTCGCGTACGTTTTGACTATTGACAAAACACATACCGGCTTCGATGGCGGCGGCGACGCGGTGGGCGCGGCCCAGGTTCTCCGTCCAGACGTAGCTGGAGAGGCCGTATTGAATATCGTTGGCCTTGGCAATGGCGTCGGCTTCGTCTTTGAACGGGATGAGGCAGGCGACCGGGCCGAAGATTTCTTCCTGCGCGATCTTCATGCGGTTGTCGACATCGGCAAACACCGTGGGCCAAACATAATTGCCTTTGACCACACGATCCGGCAATACAGGCGCGTAACTCGGGCGATCCAGCCCGCCACACAACAAGGTCGCACCTTCCTTGGGGCCGAGTTCAATGTAACTGCGCACTTTGGCCAGATGGGCCGGCGAAATCATCGGCCCGACGATGGTTTTTTCGTCCAGAGGGTCACCCACGCGGATGCGTTTGGCGCGTTCGACAAACTTCTGCACGAAGTCGGCGTAAATGGACTGTTGCACCAGAATGCGGCTGCCCGCCGTGCAACGTTCGCCGTTGTTGCTAAAGATCATGAAGAGTGCAGCATCCAGCGCGCGGCCCAGGTCAGCGTCGTCAAAAATCACGAAGGGCGACTTGCCGCCCAACTCCATGCTGAACTTTTTCAAACCGGCTGCCTTGACGATGCGGTTGCCCGTGGCGGTGGAGCCGGTGAAGGAAATCGCCCGAACATCCGGGTGCGTGCACAAAGGCTCGCCCGCCTCGCGGCCAGTGCCGTGCACGACATTGAACACCCCTGGCGGAATGCCCGCTTCCAGTGCCAGCTCACCCAGACGCGCCGCGCTCAGGGGCGAGAGTTCGCTCATTTTCAGCACGGCGGTGTTGCCAAACGCCAGGCAGGGCGCGGTTTTCCAGGTGGCCGTCATGAAGGGCACGTTCCACGGGCTGACGAGCGCGCACACACCGACCGGGTGAAACAACGTGTAATTTAAATGGGTTTCCGTCGGGTAGGTGTGGCCGTCCACCCGCGTGCACATTTCGGCGAAGTAGTAAAAGTTGTCCGCCGCGCGGGGAATAAGCTGCTTGCCGGTCTGGGCGATGACTTGGCCGCTGTCATTGGTCTCGGTTTGCGCAATTTCGGGCACATTCGCGGCGATCAGATCACCGAGTTTGCGGACCAGTTTGGAGCGCTGTGGCGCGGGTGTCGCGGCCCATTTCGGGAAAGCGGCCTTGGCGGCGGCGGCGGCGGCGTTAATCTCATCGGCACCCCCGGCCGC
>JANNYX010000126.1:0-2700 GCA_031410295.1 Rhodoferax sp. | reverse complement strand
CCTTTTGTCATTCAATGCAATGAAGGTGCAGAATTTCCCCGACATCGACCTGCCCACAGTGACGGTCACGGCGGCCCTGCCGGGCTCCGCGCCAGCGCAGCTGGAAACCGAAGTGGCGCGAAAGATTGAAAATTCGATTGCTGCGGTGCAGGGGCTCAAGCACATCTATACCAAAGTGCAGGACGGCGTCGTCACCATCACGGCCGAATTTCGCCTGGAAAAACCCGTTCAGGAAGCGGTCGACGACGTGCGCTCCGCCGTCTCGCGCATCCGCAGTGAATTGCCGGGCGACGTGCGCGACCCCATCGTGAGCAAACTCGACATGGCTGCGTTGCCGGTATTGGCCTTCACGGTGCGTTCCAGCCGGATGGATGACGAGGCCCTGTCCTGGTTTGTTGACAACGAGGTGTCCAAGAAGTTGTTGTCGGTGCGGGGCGTGGGCGGCGTCGCACGAGTGGGCGGCGTCAGCCGTGAAGTGCGCGTCGCGCTTGATCCCTTCAAGTTGCAGGCCCTGAACGCCACCGCGGCCGATGTGTCGCGCCAGGTGCGCCAGGTGCAGCAGGACAGCGCCGGCGGCCGCACCGATGTCGGCGGCGGCGAACAGCCGGTGCGAACGCTGGCCACCGTCAAGTCGGCGCAGGAATTGGGGGGCCTGTTCCTGAGCCTGGGCGATGGGCGGAAAATCCGCCTCGATCAAGTCGCCACTGTCACCGACACGGTGGCCGAACAACGTTCTGCCGCATTGCTCAACGGCAGGCCGGTCGTCGGTTTTGAGGTGTCGCGCAGCCGCGGCGAGAGTGAGGTGGCCGTGGGCGCCGCGGTGCAGATCGCCCTAACCGAACTCAAGGCCCAGCACCCGGATCTGGAACTCACCGAAGCCTTCAACTTTGTAAAACCGGTGGAAGAAGAATACCAGGGCTCAATGGCGCTCCTGTACGAGGGCGCGGCACTGGCGGTGTTGGTGGTGTGGTTGTTCCTGCGCGACTGGCGCGCGACCTTCGTCTCGTCGGTTGCCTTGCCGATGTCGGCCATTCCGGCTTTCATTGGCATGTACCTGCTGGGTTTCTCGGTCAACGTGGTGACGCTGCTGGCCCTGTCGCTGGTGGTAGGCATCCTGGTGGACGATGCCATTGTCGAGGTGGAAAACATCGTGCGCCACCTGCGCATGGGCAAAACGCCCTACCAGGCGGCCATGGAAGCGGCCGACGAAATTGGCCTGGCGGTGATCGCCACCACCTTTACCTTGATCGCCGTATTTCTGCCCACGGCATTCATGAGCGGTGTCGCCGGCAAGTTTTTCAAACAATTTGGCTGGACGGCGTCGCTGGCCGTCGGCGCGTCACTGATCGTGGCGCGGATGTTGACGCCGATGATGGCGGCCTACATTCTCAAACCGATTGTGACGGCCTACAAGGAGCCCGGCTGGTTGAAAATCTACATGCGCATGGCCAGTTGGTGTGTGCGCCATCGCCTGGCGACGGCCATCGCCTCTGCCGCATTCTTTGTCGGCTCAGTCATGCTGATTCCTCTGTTGCCCACGGGGTTTGTGCCGCCTGATGACAATTCGCAGACCCAGGTTTACCTGGAGTTGCCACCGGGCTCGACACTGGCGCAAACCATGGCGACGGCCGAAGCCGCACGTGTCATGATCGCCAAAGTCGAACACGTGAAAAGCATCTACACCACGATTGGCGGAGGCAGCGTTGGCTCTGATCCGTTTGCACCCCAAGGCGCCGCCGAAGCGCGCAAGGCATCGCTGACCATCATTCTCTCGGAACGCGCCGCCCGGCCGCGCAAGCAGGGCATTGAGGCCAATATCCGCCAAGCGCTGGAACCCCTGCCCGGCGTGCGCAGCAAAGTCGGTCTGGGCGGCTCCGGCGAAAAGTACATCCTGGTCCTCACCGGCTCGGACCCTTTGGCGCGGGCCAGCGCCGCCCAGGCCGTGGAGAAAGATTTGCGCAGTATTCCGGGCTTGGGCAGCGTCGCCTCGACCGCCAGCCTGATTCGCCCGGAAATCGCCGTTCGCCCGAATCTCGCCGCCGCCGCGGACCTGGGCGTGACCACCGCCTCGATCGCTGAAACCCTGCGCATTGCCACCGCTGGCGACTACGACATTGCCCTGCCCAAACTCAATTTGTCGCAACGCCAGGTGCCCATCGTCGTGCGTTTGCAGGAAGACGCGCGCCGGGACCTGAGCGTGCTGGAGCGCCTGGCGGTGCCGGGCCTGCGTGGCCCGGTGATGCTGGCGCAAGTGGCGAGCCTGGAGATGACCGGCGGCCCGGCGGTGATTGACCGTTACGACCGCGCCCGCAATGTCAACTTCGAAATCGAACTCTCGGGCCTGCCACTGGGCGACGTGACCGAGGCCGTGAAACAGCTGCCCGCCATCAAGGCCCTGCCCGCCAGCGTGAAAGTGGTCGAGGTCGGCGATGCCGAAGTGATGGGCGAACTCTTCGCCAGTTTCGGCCTGGCCATGCTGACGGGGGTGTTGTGCATCTATATCGTGCTGGTGTTGTTGTTCAAGGATTTCCTGCACCCCGTCACGATTTTGTGCGCCTTGCCGCTGGCATTGGGTGGCGCGTTTGTCGGCTTGCTGATCGCCCAGAAAAGTTTCTCCATGCCTTCACTCATCGGCCTGATCATGTTGATGGGTGTGGCCACGAAGAACTCCATTCTGCTGGTGGAATACGCCATCATGGC
>JANNYX010000125.1:0-2538 GCA_031410295.1 Rhodoferax sp. | reverse complement strand
TTTTGGCCAGTTCGTCGGCCCGGCCCGCGTCGTCGGTCAGCAGGCATTCGATGCCCAAAGTCATGTCGGCGAGGCGGCCCGCGGCGTTGATGCGCGGCCCCAAGGCAAAGCCGAAATCGAAGGTGGTGGCCACCTCGATTTTGCGCCCGGTTGCCGTGAAAAGACTGTGGATGCCGGCTTGAACCGCGCGCCTGCGGATGCGTTTGAGGCCTTGCGCCACGAGGCGGCGGTTGTTGGCGTCGAGCTTCACCACGTCGGCGACCGTGCCCAGGGCGACCAGAGGCAACAGGGCGTCGAGTTTGGGCTGGTGGTGTGAATCGAAGATGCCGCGCGCCCGCAGCTCGACTCTGAGCGCGAGCAGCACATAAAACATCACGCCGACCCCGGCGATGGACTTGCTCTCGAAGGCGCAACCGGGTTGGTTGGGGTTGACGATGACGTCGGCATCGGGCAACGCGACCTGGCCGTTGACCGACGCGGGCAGGTGGTGGTCGGTCACCAGCACCGAGAGGCCGAGCCTGCGCGCGGCGGCGACGCCCTCAAAGCTGGCAATGCCGTTGTCAACCGTGATCAACACGTCGGCGCCGCTTGCCTTGACACGTTCGGCGATGGGCGGCGTCAGGCCATAACCATCAACCACGCGGTCGGGCACGACGTAACTGACGTGTTGGGCGCCCAAGAGCCGCAGGCCGCGAATGCCGACGGCACAGGCGGTGGCGCCGTCGCAGTCGTAATCAGCGACGATGCACAACTTCTTTTGCCGGGCGATGGCGTCGGCCAGCAACACGGCGGCGTCCTGCGCGCCTTTCATTGAAGCCGGTGGCAGCAGCAGGGCCAGGCCGTCTTCAAGCTCGGCCTTGTTTTGCACGCCGCGCGCAGCAAAGAGCCGCGCCAAGAGCGGGTGCACACCGGCCTGCTCAAGGGCCCAAGCGGCACGGGGTGGAATTTCGCGTGCTATTATATTCATAGCATACTAAGTAATGTATTAGACGGCCTATTGCTGAATTTATTCATCAACTTTTGAAAACCCCGGCGCAGGGCGCTTTTTGCGACCCCGTTGTCCAGGTTGTCAAAACGCTGAAACCCGCGTTCGCCGCACAGCGTGATCGAGGCCGCGTCGCCGCGCTGTACCTGCGCGAGGCAGGCGGCACATTCGTTCGCATCCAACTGTTGCCATGCCGCCGCCCAGGCCGGCCAGTCTTCGCGCAAGGCGGCGCTGCGCAGGCTTTGAATCATCACGATGCCGGGCACGATGTCAAGCGCTGGGTGGGGTGCCGGAACGGGTGCTGGATGAGCTGCCGGATTGGCGCGCAGGGCGCCAGTGCCGCTGACCCAAAACGAATTCACCGCCACCTGGCCCCGTGCCGCGCGCGTGTCGGAAAGCGGGTGGGTGTAGAGCAACATCTGCATCTCCTGCTGCAAGCGCCGCAGCGGTTTGGCCGCTGGTGTTTTTGGCAACCAGTCGTCAACGTTTCGACCCACCACCCGGTCCACCGAGGCCGTAGCCAGGCCACGAAACACTTCGCCCGAGGCCAGCCAGCGCGTGGGTGTGTTGTACACCAGGTGAATGCCGTCTTCGCTGAAATACGGCAGCATTGCGGCCAGCAAGGCGCGCGATTCGCCTTCACCCAGCTGCAAGGCTTCAGGGTCCAACATGGTGATGTGGTTGGTTTGCACGGCCCAATGCACCGGGGTGATGACGGCCCAGGCTTCCTTCGTGGCTGGCGTCGACACTGGGGCCGACACTGACGCCGACACTCCCGCCCGCGCGGCGTGCCAGGCGCCCCAGGGCAGTTGGCCGTCTGGCGCTGGTGCGCCGCGCGACATCAATCCATATTCCAGCGCCAGCGCGCGCTCGTGGGGAGGTGAGAGCGAGTCTGCGCTGCCGGTGTCTGAAACGCCGGGCGTCAACGCTTGCATCAGGCGGTTCAGATGAGGCAAGTCAAGCGAGGCGAAGGTGTTTCGGCAGTCCGGAGACAGGCCATGGGCGAAGGGGATCAACAGGTGCAAAGCCAGCCTTTGTTTCAAGTCTCATCGCCTGCCTGTGCGGACGCCCCGCCCGGGCGCTGCATGAGCTGGTCAAACGCCGGCAGGTCCGCCCTGTTGCGGCGTTCCGCAAAATAAGTTTCGGCCTGCATCATGGCCAGTTTCTCTGCCACGGCGATGCTGACAAACTGGTTGACACTGATGCCGTCCTGTTTGCTCATGCGGTCCACCCCGGCGCGTATGGAACGTGGCAAGCGCAGCGGGTAGGTGGTCAAATCACTCATGTCAAACTCCTCAAAAACGGGCCAGGTTGTGACAATTTCAAATTGAACCGGCTGGCCGCCTGCGCAAAATGTTTCAGGTTAAAACTCAGCAATGCGTCGGCGCCGGCGTTGACAGCGGCTTCGAGCACCAGTTCGTCCGCCGGGTCGCGCAATTGCGGCCGCCACAGGAAGTGAATCTCCGCTGGATAGACGATGTGGGCCAGAGCGTCCAGAAAAATACCCACCTGTCGCCGGTTCAACCCGGCGGCCAAGGCATGTTCTGGTCGTG
>JANNYX010000124.1:0-2768 GCA_031410295.1 Rhodoferax sp. | reverse complement strand
CCCGGCCCGCGCACGTGCCCGATTCCATCTTGCGCGATGTGCCGAGCCTGCAACTGGTTCAGGCGCTTTTTGGTCTGCGGGAACTGAATCCAGCACAGTCCGTTAAAAAAGTCGTGAAGGCCGTCACGGGTTGGACATTGTTTGCTATCATAAATGTAGCTTTCATAAGCAACGTCGGGTGGCAGATCAGACTGCGCAACAAATTGAACGGCCGGTTTGGCGGTCGAAACCGTCAAAGATTCAACGTGTTGGTTCAAGGCGGCAAAGGTCGGCAAGCCCGACGCCACCCGCTGTGTGATGGTTGACCCGGCTGTGGCATACGGCGCGAACCAGGCGGCCTGCCAGTCAATCTGTTCTAGACCATACGCCACGGCAGCGTTTCCCCCGAACGCAGGGGTTTCAATTCGCCTTGCCCAAAGGCAAAACTTTCGGGGGGCGTCCAGTTTTCGCGCCTTAAGGTGATGGCGCCGGTGTTGCGCGGCAAGCTGTAAAAGTCAGCGCCATGAAAACTGGCAAAACCTTCGAGTTTGTCCAGCGCATTGACTG
Source organism: Rhodoferax sp. (assembly GCA_031410295.1). Lineage (GTDB taxonomy): Bacteria > Pseudomonadota > Gammaproteobacteria > Burkholderiales > Burkholderiaceae_C > JANYCG01. Next base: position 2,222 of record JANNYX010000124.1, on the reverse strand, counting down.
AATCGAAGGCCTCGGCGTACATCTCCATCGCTGCATGCGCCGTGTAACAACCGGCGCAACCACTGGCGTGTTCTTTCAGGTGCGCCGGGTGCGGAGCGCTGTCGGTGCCAAGAAAGAATTTGTTGGAGCCGCCCGTCGCCGCGGCCACCAGGGCCAGGCGATGCGTTTCGCGTTTCAGCACCGGCAGGCAGTAGTAGTGGGGGCGCACGCCGCCGGTGAAAATTGCATTGCGGTTGTACAGCAGGTGGTGCGCGGTAATCGTGGCGCCGGTAAAACGGCCGGCGTCGTTCACGTAGGCCGCCGCTTCTTTGGTCGTGATGTGTTCAAAGACGATTTTCAGCTCGGGGAAATCGCGTCGCAGCGGAATCAACTGGGTGTCGATGAACACTGCTTCGCGGTCGAACAGGTCAACGTCGGGCGACGTGACTTCACCGTGCACCAGCAGCAACAGGCCGTTGCGCTGCATCGCCTCCAGAGTCTTGTAGGTCTTCTTGATGTCAGTCACACCGGCATCACTGTTGGTGGTGGCGCCGGCGGGGTAAAGCTTGCAGGCCACTACCCCCACGTCTTTGGCGCGTTTGATTTCGTCGGGTGCCAGCGAGTCAGTCAGGTAAAGCGTCATCAATGGCTCGAATTTCACGCCGTCTGGCACGGCCGCTGCAATGCGTTTGGCATAAGCCAGCGCTTGCGCCGCGGTCGTTATCGGAGGCTTCAAGTTCGGCATGACGATGGCGCGGGCGAATTGCGCCGCCGTGTGCGGCACCACGGTCTGCAGTGCCGCGCCGTCGCGCAGGTGCAAGTGCCAGTCGTCGGGGCGCGTCAGCGTTAACTGGTGTGTTACCTGATGCGTCACCGGGTGCATCACGTCAAAGGTTTTGGGCAGGGGACTTGGGGGATTCATTGCGCGATTGTCCCAAAAGATGCTCCCACAGGGCCTGTGCGCTTCCACTATTGCCGCGCAAGTCCATCAGGCTTTTGTGTGCCGCATCGGCACGCAACGCATCGCGGCCCGATGGCGCCATGCGGTAAGCGCGCACGTCCATGGTGATCTCCAGGCCTTTCATTCCAGCCGGCGCCGCCTTGACAAGGCGTTTGGCACGCAGCTCTTTTCTCACGGCGCTGTGCGGCAAAAAGGCAATGCCATGCCCTTCGAGCGCCATCGCCTTGAGGCCTTCGGCCATGTCGGTCTCATAAACCCGGTCAAAATAAATCGGCACACTTGACTGTTTCAGGATCAAGTCAACCAGTTGGCCCATGTACGCTCCCGGGGCGTAACCCAAGTAGGGCAACAAGGCCGCGGCTTGGCCAGGCAGACGGAACAGCGGCGCGCCGGCTTCGTCGGCCTTGGCATACGGCGCCACCACTTCTTTGCCGAGGGTGACCATTTCGTAGCGGTCGGCATCCAGCTGGATCGGCTGGGACGGGTGGTGATAGGCGATCAACACATCGCAACTACCCTCGACCATACGCAACACCGCGTCGTGCACATTGAGCGCGATCAAGCTGCTTTTGAAAGCGCCAAAGGTCTCGCGCAGGCTGGAAACCCAGGCCGGGAAAAACGTGAAGGCCAGCGTGTGCGGCACGGCAAACTCAATCACATCATGCCCGGCCGAGGTGTGGCCACGCAACATGGCGCGGGCGTTTTGCAGGGCCTGCAACATCTCCAGCGCTTGACCGTACAGGGTCTGGCCCGCCGGCGTCAGGCGCGTCGGGTAACTGCTGCGGTCCACCAGATCCGCACCGGCCCAGGCTTCGAGCGACTGGATGCGCCGGGAGAATGCAGGCTGCGTCACATGGCGCAACTGAGCCGAGCGGCTGAAGCTGCGCGTTTCCGCCAGACTGACAAAATCTTCAAGCCACTTGGTTTCCATGAAGCAGCATTATCGGCACTGAGCAAATCATCAGAATGGGCCACCACAAGGCCGCTTCTTTGCGGCAAAGCCTACATGCCGGTATTACAATTCCAGTTTTAGTAACACCATTGGAGGACACCCATGCCGACTACGCTTACCAGCAAGGGCCAAGTCACCATCCCCAAGCAAATCCGCGACGCCTTGAGCATTATGCCCGGGTGCTCGGTGGACTTCGCTGTGAACACCGAGGGCGACGTTGTGATCCACAAAGTGGGCGCACGACCCAGCCGAAAGCGGGACCGTTACGACGCAGCCCGTGGCAAGGCAGACGTGAAATGGCGCACTGACGATTTGATGGCCCTGCTGCGT
>JANNYX010000123.1:0-2674 GCA_031410295.1 Rhodoferax sp. | reverse complement strand
GGCGCCGAATACGTCGATGCGCCGGTCTCCGGCGGCGAGGTCGGCGCGAAAGCCGCGTCGCTGACCATCATGTGCGGCGGCTCGGACGCGACCTTCGAGACCGTGCGCCCCCTCCTCGAGAAGATGGGCAAGAACATCACGCTCGTCGGTGGCAACGGCGATGGCCAGACCACCAAGGTCGCCAACCAGATCATCGTGGCGCTGAACATTGCCGCAGTGGGCGAGGCGCTGCTGTTCTCCAGCAAGGCCGGGGCCGACCCGGCCAAGGTGCGCCAGGCACTGATGGGCGGTTTCGCGTCCAGCCGCATTCTGGAGGTGCATGGCGAGCGCATGATCAAGCGCACCTTTGACCCTGGCTTTCGCATTGCCCTGCACCAGAAGGATTTGAACCTGGCACTGGCAGGTGCCAAAGCCATTGGCGTGGCCCTGCCCCAGACGGCCAACGCGGCGCAACTGATGGGCACCTGTGCTGCCAATGGCTGGGACCAACTGGACCATTCCGCGCTCGTTAAAGCGCTCGAGCTGATGGCGGCGCATGAGGTGGCGAAAGCCTGAAGCTGCCGCCGCTGCCTCATATGCAGATTCGAACCACCACGGAGACAATTCCCATGATCGATCACCCCTCGGAAATCAGGAGTAAATTTATGAAAAGTAAACGTCTGGCCCTTACCGCCATTGCGCAATCAGCTATTCTTTTGATAGCTTCTGGTGGCACCGCACTGGCCCAGTCCGACTACCCCAACAAACCCGTGAAGATCATCGTGCCCTTTCCGGCCGGTGGCACCAGCGACGTAATGGGCCGCCTGGTCGCTGAAGAGCTTGGGAAGATCCTAAAGCAACCCTTCATCGTTGAAAACGTGGGTGGCGCGGGCGGTGTCATCGGCACCGAAAAAGGCGCGAAGACCGCGCCAGACGGCTACACGCTGGTTCAAACCGGTGTGGGCCAAAACGCCGTGGCGCACGGTCTGGATGCCAACCTGAAGTACAACTCGCTGACCGACTTCGTTCACATTTCCCAAGTGCATTCCGGCCCCAACGTGCTGTTGGTTCACCCCAGCGTTCCTTACAAGTCCGTCAAGGAATTGGTGGACTACGCCAAGGCCAACCCCGGCAAGCTGGACTACGGCTACACGCCAGCCGCTTCAGGCCACATGGCCATGGAGCTGTTCAAGCAGACGGCGGGCATCTTCCTGCTGGGCATTCCCTACCGTGGCGGCGGCCCGATGATGACGGACGCCCTGGGTGGCGCCATCAAGCTGATGTTCATCAACCAGGATGTGGCCCTGCAGCACGTCAAGGCGGGCAAGCTTCGCCCATTGGCGGTCACCAGCGCCCAGCGCAACCCGCTGTACCCCGATGTACCCACCATTGCTGAGTCCGGCTACAAGGGTTTTGAAGCGCTGTCGTGGTCGGGCATGTCAGTCCCCAAGGGCACGCCCCAACCCATCGTCGACAAGCTCGATGCAGCGATGCAGCAAGTGCTGAAATCGGCATCTTTCAAGCAGCGACTGGAGTCACAAGGCTTTGTGGTGCCCGCAGCGGGTTCAAAAGCCTATACGGCTTTTGTCGCGAGTGAATTGCCGCGCTGGACCAAGGTGATCAAGACAGCGGGCATCAAGGCTGAATAGACAGGTGACGAAGATGTCCAGCGCCAACATTGCAGCTGATCGCATCCGTTCGGTCCGCGTCTCCTCCTGCTATCCAAAGCCTGGACGCGCGAATCGGTTGTACTGGGTTGAAGTAAATTGCTATATTAAATATAGCAAACTATTCATATAAACCGACGGCCCAAGCCCTATTTTTCATAACCCCGTGCCAATCCGGCTGGCAAACCGCAATAGACCCTGAATCCGCCGCGCTGGCGACCAGAGGGTAAATTCAGGCCGCCTTGGGCTGGAGTACGCACGCGACACGCTCACACACCGCCTGCGTCACCTGCGCCGTGGTGGCCTGGCCGCCCAAGTCGCGCGTGTGCAGGGACTTGTCTGCGGTCACTTCTTCAATGACCCCCATGAGCCTGCGGGCCGCAGCCGTTTCACCCAGGTGCTCCAGCAGCATCACACAGCTCCAGAAGGTGCCCAGAGGGTTGGCCAGGCCCTTGCCCATGATGTCAAACGCGGAGCCGTGGATCGGTTCGAACATGCTGGGGTAACGCCGCTCAGGATCAACGTTGCCAGTGGGGGCAATGCCCAGGCTGCCCGCCAGCGCAGCAGCCAGGTCGCTGAGGATATCGGCATGCAGGTTTGTGGCCACCAGGGTGTCCAGACTGGCCGGGCGGTTCACCATGCGGTCGGTGCAGGCGTCAACCAGAACTTTGTCCCAGGTGACGCCGGGAAACTCCTTGCTGATTTGCAGCGCAATCTCGTCCCACATCACCATCGCGTGGCGCTGGGCGTTGGATTTGGTGACGACCGTCAGCAGTTTGCGGGGGCGTGACGCAGCCAGCTTGAAGGCGAAACGCATGATGCGCTCCACACCGGCGCGGGTCATGATGCTCACATCGGTCGCTACTTCAATCGGGTGGCCCTGGTGGGCACGGCCACCAACGCCCGAATATTCGCCTTCGGAGTTTTCGCGCACGATGACCCAATTGAGGTCTTCACGCTTGCAGTTTTTCAAAGGGCCTTCAATACCTGGCAGGATGCGCGTGGGACGCACGTTGGCATACTGGTCA
>JANNYX010000122.1:0-13409 GCA_031410295.1 Rhodoferax sp. | reverse complement strand
CATCGCCAGAAAAAGCAGGTGGCTGCACCAACCCCGGCTGCGGCACCGGCGGCTGCGGCTCGAAAAAACCTGCTGAAAAGCGCCTCTGGGAAATCCGCACGGAAGAGCAGACCTACGCTTTTCTGAGCGACAAGAGCCATGCCGATACCAATCGCTATGGGCAAAAGATCGACCTGATAGAGCACACCCACCACCAATTGCCGGCAGGCCGTTCGCTGTTCATCAACGAAAACCCTGCGGTGGGCGCCAACCCCAACCGCAACAAGCAGCACGGCTTCTTCTTCACCGCCGACAACTGCATCGGCTGTCATGCCTGCGAAGCCGCGTGCAGCGAGAAAAACGACAACCCGCCGCACCTGGCCTTCCGCTCGGTCGGTTATGTCGAGGGCGGCAGCTTCCCCGACTACAAGCGCATGAACATTTCCATGGCTTGCAACCACTGCGATGACCCGGTCTGCCTCAAGGGCTGCCCGACCCGCGCCTACACCAAGCATGTGGAATACGGCGCTGTGCTGCAAGACCCGGAAACCTGCTTTGGCTGCGGTTACTGCACCTGGGTCTGCCCGTACAACGCACCGCAGCTTGACCCGGTCAAAGGCCAGGTGTCCAAGTGCAATATGTGCGTGGACCGGCTCGAAGTGGGTTTGAAGCCGGCCTGCGTGGCGGCCTGCAACGGCAACGCGCTGGACTTTGGCGTGATCGAAAACATCCCCGGTGGCCGGGAGCAGGCAAGGGTGGAGATCCCCGGCTTTCCCTCACCCGAAATCACGCAGCCCAATATCCGCTTCCAGCAAATCAAGCAGTTGCCAGACGAGATGAAGCGCACTGACTCGATGCCCTTGAAATACCACAAGGACGCCGCCGGACGCTACCGCCCTGCGATCGACCAGAAAAATGGCAAGAAGAAGCACTGGAATCTCAAACGCCTGAGTTCGCGCGAGAACCCACTGGTGCTGTTCACGCTGACGGCCCAGACGGCAGCCGGTGCTTTTGGCCTCAGCTTTCTGGCTGCGCAAGCCGGTCTGGCCGGCTTCGCCAGTTTTGCCCAATCGGCCCTGTACGCGCCGCTGGCCATCCTGTGCCTGATGCTGGTGGCCTTTGGCTTGTTCATGTCCACCATGCACCTGGGCAAACCCAAGCGCTTTTACCGGGGCTTTAACAACCTGCGCCACTCACCGGTGTCGCGCGAAGGCCTGGGCATCGCCATTTTCATGGCGGCGCTGAGTGGGCACATCCTGTTCAGCTTGGCCGAAAACAGCCTGTTTCAAACGCTGTTCAGCGCGGTTTTTGGCCAAGACACCAGCGGGCCGATCAGCGCCGGGCAGGCCGGCGCTCTGGCCCGTGGGTTTGGTTATCTGGCAGTGCTGGGCAGCGCTGCCGGCCTGTACTACATGATCCGCTGCTACCGCATCAAGGCCCGTCCTTTCTGGAACCATTGGCAAGTAGGCTCGGCCTTCGTTGGCAGCCTGCTATCCCTGGGCGCCTTGGTGGCCGGGACGGTGATGGTGGCGACCCTGGCCCTCAAAGGTGAAACTGTGCTCAATGTGACCCTGGTCTGCGCCACCCTGCTGTGCCTGGGCCTGCTGCTCGAAGGCCTGGGCCACACTGCCCACGCCCGCGCCATGGGGCGCGCTGAGCATGAAGGCGGGGCTTCCTACTACGTGCAAACCACCACCTTTGGCAAAACTTATCTGCTGCGCAACACCCTGCTGGGTCTGAACCTGCTCTTGGCCTGCAGCCTGCTGACCAGCATCCTGGTGTTCAACGCCGTCAACGCCTACACCCTGTTGGGATTGGCGGTGGTCGGAGCCACCCTGATCACCACCAGCGTGATTGGCCGTGCCCTGTTTTATGTGCTGGTGATTCCCACCACCATGCCCGGCGCCTTCTTCTGGAAGAACAAAGGCTTTGAAGAGCACGCCCGTGACATTGGCCTGGCCAATATGCCGCAAGTGGGTGTGGCGCCTCTGCGGCACTAATGTCCAATCAGTTGGGGACAGCGCTAAAGGTCTGTCCCGCAAGATCACTATGAAACTTGAAGACTTGCTGGGCCGCACCTGCGTCATCGGGGTTTCGTACTTCGATGCGCAGGGCGAATTGCTGAAACAATCCCAGTTTGCCGGGCAAGTGCAGAAGGTCGATGCCGAATTGGGCATCACCATCCAATTGCGCCATAGTTCCGCCAACGGGGGCACGACCGATATCCCGCAGGCCGACTTCATCCTGCCACCCAACCTGGATGCCTGGTTCAAAGCGCCCCCTGGCCGATACCTCCGCGCGCAAGCGGGCGTTGATATCGAAAACCCGGACTATTTGGTCACCTGGGACGTGCACCGCACCCAGGAGCAGACCGCTGAGGGCCAGCACGAATGGTGGGAATGGGTGGCCAACACCGAGCGGCCCCAGGTCGGCCCCAGTTCTGCAACCCATTAGTGCCGTCAAATCCGGCAATAGGTTGAAGGCGAAAAGTTCTGGCGATTGACGGGCGAGAGCAGAAATAGCATGAGGACAAAAGAAAGGCACGAAAACGCAAAGGGCTTCGCGGGTGCCTTCATTATTGCGGCGGCAGGAAAAAGACCTTTCGCAAGTCAGCCAGATGTCCTGAAGGTAAGTTTGTAGTGCTCAACTTTACGGTACAAGGTGCTTCGTGATACGCCCAATGCACGCGCGGCCCGCGCCAGATTGCCCTGCACGCTTGACAGCGCAGAGACGATAGCTTTTCGCTCACTGTCTTCCAGGCTGGTTACAGGCTCCATCGCCACCAAAGAATCATCAGAACCATCAATCATTGCAAGCATTTCCTCGGGCAACTCATCGACGCGCACATGGTCTTCAGTCGAGGACAGCAGCAGGCCTTCAACAACGTTGCGCAGCTCGCGCACATTGCCGGGCCACGGATAAGCGCCCAGTATGGCCATCACTTTGGAACCAAAGGTTCGGGTGGCCGTGCGGTGACGCTCGGCAAGGCTGACATTGAAGTGCTCTATCAGCAGTTCAACATCATGCACGCGTGCGCGCAATGGCGGCACACTGATGCGTGTCACGCAAACGCGGTGGTAGAGGTCGCGCCGGAAGCGCCCGGCCTCGACATCTTCAAGAAGGTTGCGATTGGTCATCGCCAGCAGGCGAACGTCAACACGGCGCGGTTTTGCCTCACCGAGACGGTAGACCACGCCTTCCTCAAGGGCGCGCAGCAACACCGGCTGCAACTCAAGCGGTAGTTCGCCAATCTCATCCAGACAAAGCGTGCCACCATGCGCCAGCTCGAAGCGTCCGGGGCGCCCCTCGTTGGTGGCACCCGTAAAGGCGCCGCGGACATGGCCGAAGAGTTCACTGGCGATCAACTCTCGGGTCGTGGCGCCGCAATTGAATGGGACGAAAGGCCCATTACGCGCTTCATCGCCATGGATCTCACGCGCGAAGAGCTCCTTGCCAACTCCTGTCTCTCCCTGAATCAACACTGCAACCCTGCGCCCACTGAGCTGGCGGGCCCGAGCGATGGCCGTCTGCAGGGCAGGACTCTCGCCAATGAGGTTGGCGAATCCAGGATGCTTCGGACCGCCGTCAAACGCAGCGTCAGAACCGAGTCCGACGGGGGTAGCGGCAGGTAACCCTGAGGTGCTGCGCTCCGCGTCAATGCCGCGAGCGCGTTTGGGCACCAGCAGCAAGGCTCCGATGGTTCTCCCTTCGACCAGCACCGGATGCAGCCATTCGGAGCGCAGGCCTTGCGGCAAGTGACGTGCCCACTCCTCGACCGGGCGACCCGGCTCAAGTCCGGGCAGGCGACTGCCCAGGCGAAGAATGATGCCGGGCAGACTGCCGCTGATGTGAATTAGCAGGGCACTGCTGTCCAGCACAATCATGGCAAGACAGTCAGCGCGAACGCCCATTTTCAAGCAGGCGTCGAGCAACTGGCTGTGCTCACGACTGAGGCGCTCGCCCAGCATCGCCTCAATCTGGCGCGCTGCAGCCACTGCCAGCGCCAAGCTGTTGGCCTGGTAAGTTGCCGGTGGGCCAGAAATATCGACCACGCCGACGATCTGATCGCTGCCCGGCATGAATACCGGCGCAGCGGCGCAAGTCCAACGCTTGATACCCTCGCAGAAATGTTCCGCCCCATGCACCTGCGTCGGCAACCGCATCGCCAAGGTGGTGCCAATCCCGTTGGTGCCGACCGCACCTTCATTCCAGTTTCCTCCTACGACCAGATGAACATCCTGGCCGGCCTCTACCGTGCGCATATCGCCCACGACCTGGAGTACCACGCCATTCGGGTCGGTGAGCAGCATGATTGAGCCTGAACGCTCCAGCAAATGGGAGGTGGCCAGGAACAAGCCCTGTGCCGCCCACATCAATTCGTGGTTATTCCACCTTAATTTTTCCAGCGCTTCACCGCACACACTGATCGGAGCGAGGCGTGCACCCGGCGCGACACCACGGCGGCGGCTACGTTCCCACGACGACAGCACGAACTTCGAGACCGACGTTTCCTCCAGGGGTAGCCCCGTCACGAAACGCTCCCATGCCGCTGTGACTTGGCGCTCCACTGGCAACGCCAGTCCGGCCGGGTGAAGACCAATGTTGTCCCGGCGCGGCACAGGCTGCTTCAGTGTGTTTATGGAAAACATGTCGATCTCTTTGGAGCCCTGAAAAGCAGGGGGTCAAGCAGCGAACCAAACCGTCATCGCGATGTCAGCCAACCATCATATCCGCCGTTGTCCGTCTGCGCAATGGGCATCATTTTTTCGTTGCAGCCGGCAAGGATGCCAATGACAGCGGTGCGAAGGCGACCCAGGCCAGCAGTGCGCTGCAAATTAACGCCACCAGGCCCACGAAGAAACTGGAGACACTCCCAGTGACGCTTCCCTCCTGCAGCATGCGCGCCACGAGCCAGCCATTCAAACCGATAATCAACAGTGCGGAAGAATAAGCCAGCCATCGCATCCAGGGCGGGCTGGCAAACGCGCCCACAATTTGCCGACTGCTGGTGAAACGAATCAGCGGCACGATCGCAAACGGCAACTGCAGGCTCAACACGACCTGGCTTGTCACCAACAACTGCAGCACCCCTTGCTCACCGGCATACATCAACACCGCCACCGCCGGCACAATGGCGAGCAATCGAGTCAACAGCCGACGCGCCAGCGGGCTCATGCGAAGGTTTACGAAACCCTCCATCACCACCTGCCCGGCGAGCGTGCCTGTGATGGTTGAGCTTTGCCCTGCCGCGAGCAGCGCAATCGCGAAGGCGGTGGAAGCCAGCGTCGTACCGAGCGCTGGGGTCAACAGCTCATGGGCCTGACGCAATTCGGTCACCACGGTACCCTGGGCAAAAAAGACCGTGGCCGCCAATACCAATATCGCAGCATTAATGAAAAAGGCAATATTCAACGCCAACGCCGTATCGACCAAGTTATAGGAAATTGCTTCACGCTGTGCAGCTTCGTTCGGCTCAATGCGCCGCGTTTGCACCAGAGAGGAATGCAGATAGAGGTTGTGCGGCATCACCGTCGCACCGAGGATGCCAATGGCTACGAACAGGCTGGAGGCATCCAGCCGGGGCACCAGGCCACCCGCAACCAAAAGCCAGTCCGGTTTCGCCAGCCAGATGTTGAGCGCCATGCAACCGCCAATGGTCAAGACCAGTGCGCCAACCACGGCCTCCAGCTTGCGAATGCCGTAGTGCTGCAGTACCAGGATCAGCATGACGTCAAAAGCTGTCAACAACACACCGCTGATGAGTGGCAGGCCAAATAGCAAATTCAGTGCAATCGCGCTGCCTAAAAGTTCAGCCAGATCACAGGCAATGATCGCCACCTCACACAACAGCCACAATGCCAATGCCACAGGCCGCGCGTAGTAGGCGCGGCAGGCCTGCGCCAAATCAATGCGCCCTGCAACACCCAGACGAACCGCCAGGCTCTGCAACAGCATAGCTATCAAATTGGACGCCAGCAGCACCCACAGCAACTGGTACCCAAATCGCGCGCCGCCTTCAAGATCGGTAGCCCAGTTGCCAGGATCCATGTACCCAACACTGACAATTACCGCCGGCCCGGAAAAACGCAGCGCACGCCAGCGTCCAGGCAGGCGCAAGTCAACACTTTGCTCAAGACCAGTCATAGCCCCACCTTACAAAACATGTCACCAAAGCATCTCTTCCAGGGCTTCGCCCAGCAAGATTAAGACACCCGCCACGTTGACCAGCGAACCCACCAGGCATCTGAAGCGCTGTCCGCTCGTTTTTATGAAAACACCTGTGGCGCAGACTCCCACAGTCACAGTCACTTTCGACCCAAAAGTTCGGCCCCGCCACCTAGCGCCGGGCCGGCAGTGGGATCGACATGGTCAGGTTTTTTTGCGATCAAAGTTTGCGTGGTCAGGATCAGCCCCGCCACCGAAGCTGCGTTTCGTACCGCGCTATAGCTCACCTTGACCGGGTCGATGATGCCAGCGGTCGCGAGGTCGACAAAGCGGCCACTGCGCGCGTCCAGCCCGACACCAGGTTTGGCTTCGATTGTTTTTCGCATGACCACCTTGGGGTCGAGCCCGCAGTTGGCAGCGATGTGGTACGAGGGCTGGTGCAACGCGCGCTGCAGCAGTCTGACACCCTCTTTTACATGCCCCTCGGTGCGCGAAATAAGGGCGTCCAACTCGTTCGCAACACGCAGCAAAGCGAGCCCGCCGCCCGGAACGACGCCTTCCGCGATGGCAGCCCGTGCCGCGTTGATCGCATCCTCAATCAGGTGCAGCCTGCGTTTTTGTTCCACTGGCGTGGCCCCGCCAGCCAGCAGAATGGCAGTGCCCCCGGAGAGCTTGGACAGACGCTCCCTGATTTTGTCGCGCTCGATGTTCTCGGGTGCGAGTTCATACTGACGGGTCACTTGCTGGCGGCGAGCAACAACCATGTCCGGATCACCACTGCCTGCGGTCACCACAGTCTGGTTTGAGGAGATTCGCACTAGGCGCGCGCTGCCCAGATCACGCAACTGCACCTTGCCGATGCTGCCTCCCAGGTCGCGTGCGATCACCCGCCCGCCAGTGAGGATTGCAAGGTCTTCGAGCGCGGCCTTGCGCCAATGTCCGTACTCTGGCGGATGGATGGCCGCCACTGTAGCTCCCCCCTTATCCCGCCAGGCCAGCAGGCTGACGACACAGGCCGGTGCAACCTCTTCGGCAATCACCAGCAAAGGCCGCTTCGAGTCAGCCACCAATGCAATCACTGCAGCCACCTCGTCTTGGGTGAGAAGAGGCATATCGGTCATCAGGATAAAGGGGTTGTCGAGCACGACAAGCATCTTCTCCACTTCTGTAATCATGTGGTGCGAAAGGTAACCACGATCAAAAGCCATACCTTCGACGATCTCCAGTTGCGTCTCGACCGTATTGCCATAGTCCACATCAACAATGCCTTCCGCACCGACCCTCTCCAGCGCTTCAGCAACCAGGTTCCCAGTAGGATCGTCGTTGGCGGCCACCATCGCTACTGCGCGCAACTCATCCCCGCCGCTCAAGGGCTTGGCGCTGCGCTTTAGGGCTGCAATAACTTCGGCTACCGCCAATTCAAGCCCTTCCACAAGTTCAACCGGGTTGGCTCCCTTGGCCAGACAGGCCAGGCCATCCTGCACCAATGCATCGGCCAGAACGGTTGCAGTGGTCGTACCGTCGCCTGCCACCATGTTGGTCTGCTTCGAGACCTCGCGCAGCACCTGTGCACCCATGTTCTCGAACGGGTCCTCTAGTTCAATTTCCGCCGCGATGCTGGCACCGTCGCGCGAGATGATTGGCGTACCGATGGGGCGATCAATGATGGCGTTCATACCGCGCGGACCGAGTGTTCCGCGCACTGCGCGTGCCATTTTGGCAACGCCCCTGCCCAACGCCTGGCGCGCTTCGTCATCGTGCAACATGATATTGGGCATACTAATTATTTCCTTTTTTCTAAAAACGGCTTACATCTGCCGAGATTCGGCGACGCGCAAAGTGGGTCACTTCTTGGTTAGCTTGCCAGCGACCATCTCCGACACCCAACCGAATAAGGCGCCGATGATGATCGAGGCAATCGTCGGCACAATCGCGTCGACAGGTGACAAGGGTTTCAACAGAATCAGCCCGGCGACCGACGCGAAACCGTACACCGAGGCTGGAATCGTCGCCAACAGACCGACGTGGGCTGCCAGCACAATGACGGCGGCGCCGATGCCCACAGCAACAGGGGCCGCCAAAGCGCCAAGCGCGCCTAACTGTCCGATCAACAACACCGTCAGCATCCCGTCCACCGCACCGAAAATCATGCAGATCACGGTCTTCTGCAGACCATCGGACTTGCCGCCCGAGTGAAAGAAGCAGGCCCACGCGATGAAGACCTGCCAGATCTGCACGTTGAACGCGGCCAGCGGGCCGAGGACTAACCAGGTTGCGATAACAGCGAGTACGCCGATTGAAAGGGCGAGGGCAATCAGAACAGTCATTTTGTCTCCTTGTTTGTTGTTGGAATTAACACGACCACTGGATTTGGCAGACCCCAGGCAGGCGATTCGGGTGGGCACGTCGTCGCGAACCGGCGACGGGGAAGCATGATATTGGTACGGTGTGGGACTCTGCTCTGGATTTTTAGCTTAATGTGTCGCTGCCGCTGGACGGTGCCGTACGAAATGAATAGGTTTTTCTCCAGCCGCATTGTCTCGAACCGCCAGCAGACCGCGGCAAAGTGCGCCGTTGAACTCGGCATTGACACCAACGCGACGTAAACCGCGCAGGTGCGTGGACAAGGATACGGCCGCGATGGGCTGATCTTCAATGTCAACAAAAGCCAGCAGTGCGCCGCCCACTAAAGATCGACGCTCAAGGTAGCGCTCGACCAATTTGTCACCGTCGGCGTCGAGTACCAAAGCTTGCAAAGACTTGATGTCGAGCACCACCAATGATTCAGGCAAATGCTCGCTGCTGATCAGGTGCTCCAGCAGCGCCTCCTGTCGGCGCTGAAAGGCCTTCAGTTCGAACGTCCGGCGCAGCGCCTCCAGCCCCCCCTCAGCCGCGACACCAAAAGCCGCCTGGAAGCCGGCCCCATCGGTGACGCCCTGGTTGATGGCCTCAGCGTACATGTGGTCGTGCAACTGAACTTCGACCTTCGTGACCCACGGCAGAGCTTGAACTGCTCTGCGCATGTCGTCGGCCATCAGGAAGGCGAAGTTGGCGGCGCACCAATATGTGGGCAGACGAAATCCGATGCGCACTACGCCTTCGCCCTGCAACTCGACCTCGGTGATGAAGCCGAGCTCGGTGACCGACTCGTCGAGTTCTGGATCCATCACGGTCGCCAGGCAGCCATTTACCTGCTCGGCGCGGTCTGGCGTGATGCGCACGGCTCCCATGATGTCAGTTCGCCTCAACGACTTGCTGCAGGGTGATCGCACCCTCTGTCGTGCTCTGACGTAGCTTCGCCGCAGCGGCACGCTCGGGGGCCAGCAGCTTTTTCTGGGCCTCAATGTCGATGCTGTATAGCTTCGCCGCATTCAGGCCGAGGATCTTCTTCTTGGCTTCGAGGTCAAGCACCGCACCAGTCTCCTTGGCGATGTCGTCGGGCAGCTCGAAGGCCATAAAGGCCTTGACCAGCCAGTCCGGGGTCCAGATACCGTAATCGCTGCCATAAAGCAACTTGTCCGGCCCCAGCCACATCAAAAGTTGCGAGAGCACATGCGCGAAATACTTGGGTTGCTTCTGGATGAACGGCAATGCAACGGCCAAACCGCCATACACATTGGTCTCCTGTGTGGCGATCCAGCAAAAATCATCCAGCCGGGGCAGGCCGCAGTGTTCGACGATGAAATTCAGTCCCTGAAAATTGGTCGCGGCAATGTCGATGTCGGCCACATCGAAGGCGTCCCGATCCAGTGGAAGAATCGTTGGTCCTTTGTGGACGTGAATGTTTTTCACACCCAGCTTTTCGGCCAACGCCAGATACTTCTCTGCCCATGGGTCACTTAACTTGTAGCCACGGCTGGCACCTTTCCATTCCGCAGTGTAGAGCTTCACACCCTTCAGCTTGTGCGTCGCGGCCAACTCTTCAAAAGCATCCAGGCCAGCCGCTTCGTCGCGCGGATCGAAGGCGCCATTGAGGATAAACCGGTTCGGGTGCTTGGCTTTCAACACCGCGTTCTGTTCCGTGGTGTTGAAGCCATCGACGTAGAAATCCTTCAGGTAGGTCGGCTGAAAGATCGCCATGTCGTCGGGGCCGTCGACAAACAGATCCTGGTAAAGCTGCTCTCCGCCGTACTGGTCGAACTTCTCACGTGTCCACAACTTCTCCTTCGGGCTTAAAAATGAGTGAT
This sequence comes from Rhodoferax sp., assembly GCA_031410295.1. GTDB lineage: Bacteria > Pseudomonadota > Gammaproteobacteria > Burkholderiales > Burkholderiaceae_C > JANYCG01. The sequence goes on along the minus strand of JANNYX010000122.1, from coordinate 3,078 downwards.
ACGCAAAAAAGCAATTGATGAACTGCTCGCCATGCAGGTTCTTCTGGTTCGCTTTTGTAGCGTTCCAGTTGTGGACGTGGCCGTCGATGATGAAGATTTCTTCACCGCTTGCGGTTTTGTACATGATTTAATCCCTTAGGCGTAGGCTACGTAGGACATGGCTTCATTCATGTCCCCAAACAGAACCACGGTGTTCTCGTCGACAGTGACCATCCTCCCGTAGTGGGTGGAGGTGGAAATCTCGAACAATTGAGGCGTCATTTCGCGACCCAGTTCCTCGGCGATTTCGTCCATCCTGAACTCGATCTTGCCCTCGCCGTCAATGCGGATCATGGCGGGCATGTAAGTGACGGTGATGCCGCGCTTGGTGGACATCAACTCGGCGATGGCGCGCGCTTCGACGCTGTCGTTCATGGTCACACCGCATTCATGCGAGACAGTGTCCTTGAACTCCAGGTTTTTGAAGGACTTGAAGATATTACTTGTGTGGTCTGACATGGTGGCTCCTTTATAGGGTGTGATTCAGGCGGTGATGGACTTGGGCAGTTTTAGCCCAACTTGCGTAGCAATGCTCTGCATGCGGGCAACAGCGTTGGCATAAGCATCGATAAATTGCGCCACCTTGTTGTGCGGCAATGACCAGATAGGCTGCAGATTCTTGGCGGCTTTCACGGCCAAATCGCCGTACTTTTCGAGCCAACCGTTGAACAGCGCCGTGTTGTGCTTGGAGTGAGCCGGGTCGCTGACCAGCATGTGTACCAACTCGACCGTATTGGCCAGGTTGCGCTGGTAATCGCCTTCGGCCGAAGAGACGACGGTGGGCGTCATGAAGTCGTTTTGCGATGCCGCCGCCTGCATCACGAAACCGCTGCGAAAGAGCTCGCCAACCAAGGGCTCAAAAACGATGTTCGTCGCAAAGTACTGCTCCATGTAGTCTGTGGCGCCGCCAATGGTCTCTATGAGTAGCCGGGTCGGCTGCCACATCGGATCCTCGATCCAATGCTTCTTGCCGATCTCGGCATCGAAGCCGGGGATGTCCAGGCCGATGTCGCCGAGATACAGCGTCAGGTCTTGCGAGAAACGAAGTTTGTACGACGAATTTGTCAAAATTGTGGAATTGACCATTTGTGTGTAGCCGTAGCGCTGCGCCTGCATCAGCGAGGTGCCCAAGCCAAATTCGGCGTGCTTGTAGGCCCCCAGATGCTTTTCCAGTACTTTGACCCATGCCTTGTCAAAGCGCGTCGGGGCACCCGAGCGGCGACCGTTTTCGACGGCTTGCGCGATCATTCCGCAAATGGTCGATTGACGCTGGTAGTGGGTGCGCTCCCATTCTTCGTCGACTGCGCGGTAAGCGTGCCAGTCACTGGACTTGGCTGCTGTCCAGCCCTCAAAGTAGGTCGGCGTGCCGTCAGCAAAGTTGATGATCCAGTCTTGCAGCAGGTAGCGCTTGGGGTCCGGCTGCACGTCGAGGGTCATATCCTCGTAATGCGTGGCCTTGCGCCCTTTGGGCGTGAAGTAGTTGTACTTTCGGCTTTCCGACCCCGCAAATTTTGCAGCGCCAGCGGCGCCTGAGTTCACGGGTACGTAGTCAGTAGCGGCAATGGTCATGGAATTGTCTCCTCAGGGTTTAATGAACGAGATTTGGCTTGCTTGCGCTCGCCGGGGTGAACCTATCGACATGGGTATGGTCGAGCGCGACGCCCAGGCGCTGAAGCACCGGCAGTACAGCATCGATCATGGGTGGTGGGCCGCAGGTATAGGCGTCAACTTCGCCCGGTAACTGCTGTAAACGCAGAATGCGCTCGACTGCTTCATGCACAAAGCCGGTTTCGCCATTCCAGGCGTCTTCGGCTGTGGCCTGTGACAGCACAGGGATAAACTCAAAATCGGCAAGTTTGCCAGCAACTGTGGCAAACTCGTCAAGAAAGAAAAGATCCATGCGCGTGCGCGCACCGTAGAAGAACCGGATGGGCCGCTGTTCCCCGCTTTCAATGTGGTCTTGCAGGATCGCCCAAAGCGGCGACATGCCCGAGCCTCCACCAACAAGAATCATGGGCCCGGGCAGCCCTTCACGGCGAAAACAACTTCCAAACGGCCCGCGGATCGTTACTTTGGAGCCAGGTTCCAGCGTGGTGTCAATCAGCGAAGAAAATGCGCCGTCCGGGTACTTGCGGATGATGAATTGCAGCTTCGATGGACTGCTCTGCGTACTCGCCATCGAATACGACCGAGTCACCCCGGCTTCGAGCACGCTGATCTCCACAAACTGACCGGCCCAAAACTTCATCGGCTGTTCGAGCTGGACTTCAAGCAGCCGCGTGTCGTGGGTCAGTGCCGTGGCAGCGCTGAGCACGCCGTCAAAAGCTTTCACCGCGATCGCCCGGCGCATGAGGTCTTCGTCGAAGTTCAGCAATTCAATCGTCAAATCGCTGAAGGCATAGCTGCGGCACAACAAAATATGCCCTGTGTCGCGTTCGTAGTCTGGCAGTGCGAACGTGGAGTAGTCTTCCACCTCGGCATCGCCCTCAAGAAGCACACACTTGCAACTGCTGCACTGGCCCTCACGGCATCCATGCGGCACCGCGATGCCCTGACGAAAAGCCGCATCCAGAATCCATTCGCCTTCTTCGACTTCCAATTCCACGCCGACCGGCTCAAAGCGCACCGTGTGAACCCTCTTCTTCGACAGGATCTCCGACATGTCTTGCTTTCTCTTGTATTCGTTGGCCGCCGCCCAGCCCATCTGGACCAGCGGCGGCGTGATGGTGCTTCAGATCGCGTTGATCTTGAAGCCCTTGCGGTACTCGACGGCAGCCTTCTCGCGACCCTCAGGCGTCAGCGCCCGGAAGCCGATCAACGGGCTTCCCAGCGTGTAGCCCTTCACGTGATCGAGCGTCCACATCTGCTTGTCGTCAAAGCGCAAGTGCGGTTGCGGAATCAGCGTTTTGCCGTCAGATCGCACAAAGCCCAGATCCTTGATGGCGTCAGCCAGATCCCAGCCGTGATAACAATCCTCCCACTCGCGACGACCGCTGAAGCGCCCCATCGCCGGGGTCGCGCGGCCTTCGAACTCGGCAG
>JANNYX010000121.1:0-3611 GCA_031410295.1 Rhodoferax sp. | reverse complement strand
GCAAGACCGTGATGATGCAGCATATTGCGCACGCCATTTCGGCTAACTACCCCGATAGCTACCTGATGGTCTTGCTCATTGACGAGCGCCCAGAAGAAGTGACCGAAATGCAGCGCACCGTCAAGGGCGAGGTGATTGCCTCCACCTTTGACGAGCCCGCAGCCCGCCACGTGCACGTTGCCGAAATGGTGATTGAGCGCGCCAAGCGCCTGGTCGAGCTGAAGAAAGACGTGGTCATCCTGCTGGACTCGATCACCCGCCTGGCCCGCGCCTACAACAATGTGGTGCCCTCCTCCGGCAAAGTCTTGACCGGCGGTGTGGATTCCAACGCACTGCAACGCCCCAAGCGCTTCCTGGGTGCGGCCCGCAATGTGGAAGAAGGCGGCTCGCTGACCATCATCGCCACGGCGCTGGTCGATACCGGCAGCCGCATGGACGAAGTGATCTTTGAAGAGTTCAAAGGCACGGGCAATTCCGAAATCCACCTGGACCGCCGTTTGTACGAAAAGCGCGTGTTCCCCTCCATCCAGCTCAACCGCAGCGGTACCCGCCGCGAAGAGTTGCTGCTGCAACCCGAAATTTTGCAAAAGACCCGCATCCTGCGCCAGTTCCTCTACAACATGGACGAGATTGACGCCATGGAACTGGTCTTGAAGCAGATGAAGGGCACGAAGAACAATCTGGAGTTTTTTGAGCAGATGAGAAAAGGCGGCTAGGGATATTGCCCCCACGTTCGCTCACTGCGTGTAGCTCTCTGCCCCCCGAGGGGGCTAAATTTCCTCGGGAACGGCCCTTCGGAAATTTGTCGCCCCCACGTTCGCTCACTGCGTGTGGCTCGCTGCCCCCCGAGGGGGCTAAATTTCCCTTATAATCATGGGCTTACCGCGAAAAGTGCTCTGGAATGTCCAGTGCGGCTCTCGCAACTGAATCAGGAAGAATCATGAAAGCCGGCATTCACCCCAATTACCGCGACGTTTGTTTTCTGGACTTGTCCAACAACTTCAAATTCGTCACCCGCTCCTGCGCCAACGCCAAGGAAATGATCAAAATGGAAGATGGCCGCGAGTTGCCACTCTTCAAACTTGACACCTCCAGTGAGTCGCACCCTTTCTACACCGGCACGCAGAAGTCTGTCGACAACATGGGTGGCCGTGTCGAGCGTTTCCGCAACCGTTTCGGAAAAACCGCAGCCAAATAGGCGCGGCTGTCCGCTGATCGAAACCCAGCGCGTTTCGCATCCCGCCAAGACAGTCCTCAAAGGGCAGCCGGTCCTCCGCGCTGCCCTTTTTCTTTTTGCCACTTCCGAGTTACCCCGATTGCCCAAGACACCCGCGGCATGAACCTGCCCAGTCCCGCCATCGTTGCCCAGGCCGCCGTGCGGCGCTTGCCGCGCCTGGCCCTGTGGTTGTTTTGCGCGGCCTATGTGGTGCCGGGCTTCCTGGGTCGCGCGCCCTGGAAAAGCGCCGACATGACGGCCTTTGGCTACATGCAATCGCTGGTTCGCGGTGACAGCGCCTGGTTTGACCCGCGCCTGATGGGCCTGGCGCCGCTGGTCGATGCGCTTTTGCCCTATTGGCTGGGCGCGTGGGCAATTCAGCTCCTGCCCTTTTTGCCAGCCGACCTGGCTGTGCGCCTGGTATTTGCGATCCTGCTTGGCCTGACGCTTGCGGCTACCTGGTACGGCGTCTATTACCTGGCGCGAAGCCCGCATGCACAGCCAGTGGCCTTCGCGTTTGGCGGCGAAGCCAACACGCCGGATTACGCGCGGGCGGTAGCCGACGGCGGCCTGCTGGCCTGCATTGCGACCTTGGGCCTGGCGCAACTCTCGCATGAGACCACGCCGGCGGCGGCGCAGTTGTGTTTCACCGCGCTGGCGTTCTTCGCCTTTGCAGCATTGCCCTACCGCCTGATAACGCCGCTGCTTTGTGCTGCAGCGGGTTTGCTTGGCCTGGCATTGTCTGGCGCTCCCACGCTGGCCGTGCTGCTGGGCGTGGGCGGCTGGCTGGTGCACACGCTTGAGCGATCGGCGCCAAGGGATTCACCCGCCGATGGATCAGTGAATTCATCGGCTAATTCATCGTTCGGTTCCTCGTTCGGTGCGTCAGCCGGCGATGCGGCGGACCGCGCAGGCTGGCGCACCACACCACAGCAAAATTCGCGCCGCGCCCTGGTCAGTTGGTGTCTTGCCGGGGTGGTCGCCGGCGTGACGGCCTTGTCGTTGCAGCTTGACCTGTGGCGCTGGCGCATTGAGTTGCCCCAAGGTTTGAACACTGGCGGGCACGATTGGCACGGCCTCGCCCGGCTCCTGTTGTGGTTCACCTGGCCGGCTTGGCCACTGGCACTCTGGACATTGTGGCGCTGGCGACGCCAACTGCGGCAAATGTTGCTTAGCCAGATGCACCGCCATCTGGCCCTGCCGCTGTTGTTTGTTGGCGTAGCCTTGGGCAACACGCTTCTGACTAGCGCCGGCGACCGCGCCCTGTTGCTGGCCTTGCCGGCCCTGGCCGCGCTGGCGGCGTTTGCCTTGCCGACCCTGGGCCGCAGTGTCGGCGCTTTGGTGGACTGGTTCACGCTGCTGTTTTTCACTGGATGCGCCGTCATCATCTGGGTGGTGTGGATCGCCATGCAAACTGGCGTGCCACCGCAACCCGCGGCCAACGTGGCGCGGCTGGCGCCCGGGTTTGCGCCGAGTTTTTCCCTGACCGCGCTGCTGTTGGCCATTGTGGCCACGGCGGTTTGGGCCTGGCTGGTTCACTGGCGCGTTGGCCGCCACCCGGCGGCCATCTGGAAGAGCCTGGTGCTGCCCGCTGGCGGCGCCGCGCTGTGCTGGCTCCTGTTGATGACTTTGTGGCTTCCGCTGCTGGATTTCGCCCGCAGTTACACCACCTTGACGCGGCAAATCAGCCTGGTGGTGGGCGAAGACCGCAATGAACAACAGTGTGTCGAGACGCATGGTCTGGACCCGGGGCAGATCGCCGCTTTCGAGTTTCACGCGCGCCTGAGGCTGCAAGGTGCCGGCCGGCGCGCCAGCTGTCCGTGGCTGCTGGTAGACCGCGACAAAGTGGCGAGCCTGCCCGACGTGGTCACCATGGGCCAATGGACGCCGCAATTTTTCGGCTACCGCCCAACCGACCGCGATGACGATGTCTTGTTGTACCGCCGCTCCAACCGCGGCGCACCGTGATGTTGCGTCGCTAAGCCACTCGCCAAGACATTCGCCAAGCCACCTTGTCCGAGCTCAAAACCATCGCCAAACAGGCGGCGACTGTGCTGGTGGGCCAACTGGCCGTGATGGCCTATTCCGTCACCGACACCATCGTCGCCGGGCGTTATTCCAGCACCTCGCTGGCGGCCCTGTCGGTCGGCGCGGCGATCTACATCAGCGTCTTTGTCGCACTTTTGGGCGTGACCCAGGCGATGTTGCCGATCTGGGCCGAGCTGCATGGCGCCCAACGGCATGCAGCGATCGGCCAGTCATTCCGCCAGACGCTGTATTTGTGCGCCATCACTTGCCTAGTCGGCATGGCGATTTTGCTGCACCCGGAGGCGATTTTCCGCTGGACCGAGGTGCCCGAACTGCTGCGCCAAGAGGCGCAAGATTATTTGGCGGT
>JANNYX010000120.1:0-1897 GCA_031410295.1 Rhodoferax sp. | reverse complement strand
TATACATCGTATAAAATTAATTCAAGATGCGAGGAACGTAGAAAACCGGCCATCAAGGCAATTACCAAGCCCCTTTGCCTTGGCGGCCACGCACAAAGGCGGCAATGATATCGGCTGCTTCGGTGCGTTTGTCGCGATGGGCAAAGTCGATGGCGGTCATGCCCAGCCGGTTTTTGATGCCTGGGTCGGCGCCGGCTTCCAGGAGCAGCTTGACGGCGGACGGTGTGCCGTAGAGCGCCGCCATCATCAAGGGCGTGCTGTCGTTGGGCGAACTGGCGTCAATGTAAGCGTGGTGGTCCAGGAGCAGCGTCATGATCTCGAGGTGGCCATAAGTGGCGGCGTAATGCAGCGGCGCCCAACCGGGTTTATTGACGTCGGCACCCCGTGCGATGAGTTTCTTCACCATGTCGGTCTGCCCTTTGAGCGACGCCATCATGAGCGGGCTCTCGTCGGCTTTGTTGCGGGACTCGACTTCGGTCTTGGGCCAGTCGATCAGGGCATTGGCCGCGTTGAGCGACGGCTCCCGAAGCGCCAAAAACAGTGCATTATGGCCATTCGGATCACGCACATTGGGATCAAACCCGCGACTGAGCAAGCCCCGGATGGTCGCGGCATCGTCTTGTTTGACGGCTTTGAAAAAATCCTCATAGGAGCCCGACCAGGCAAAAGAATAACTAATTAAAACAATAAGATATAACGCATTTTTAAAGTATTTAATCAACATCGAGGTCATGCCATGACTCCTTTGAAAAGGCGTTCAAAGTTGCGGCTGGTGTGTTCTGCAATCAATTGGACACCCAAACCGCGCAACTGCGCAATCTGCGCCGCCACGTGCGGAACATAAGAAGGGTTATTGGTTTTACCACGGTACGGCGCCGGCGCCAGATAGGGCGAATCGGTCTCGATCAAGATGCGATCCAGCGGGACAAAAGCCGCTACATCGCGCAAATCCTGTGCGTTCTTGAAGGTCAAGATGCCGGAAAACGAAATATAAAAGCCCAAATCCAGCGCGGCTCGGGCGACCTCTGCGGTTTCCGTGAAGCAGTGAAACACCCCGCCGGCACTACCTGGCGAGCCGTCTTCGCCCTCTTCTTTCAACAGGCCCAGGGTATCGACCGAAGCACTGCGCGTGTGAATCACCAGGGGTTTTTGCAACTGTCGCGCGGCACAAATGTGGGTGCGAAAACGGTCGCGCTGCCACGCCATGTCGGCCACCGAGCGGCCATTGAGCCGGTAATAGTCAAGCCCGGTTTCACCGATCCCGACCACCCGCGGTAGGGCGCCCAGGCGCAACAGGTCGTCCAGCGTCGGCTCTTGCACGCCTTCGTTGTCCGGGTGTACGCCGGCGGTGGCCCAGAAGTTGTCGTAATCGGTCGCCAGCTGGTGGACTTGCGGGAACTCTTCGAGCGTGGTGCAGATGCACAAGGCGCGCTCCACCCGGGCGGCCTGCATCGCTTCGCGAATTTGCGGCAGTTGCGCCTTGAGCTCTGGAAACGACAGGTGACAGTGGGAATCAGTGAACATCAGGTCGTGCCGTCTTGGAGATCGTGGAGAACATGCAGTGGCTCAGCCAGACGGTACCAAGACCGTCGGCGATGGTTTGACAGTCGAATCAAATCGTCTGGGTGGGCCGGTCGGCCGACAGATGGCCGCCCAACATCTCTTCGATCTTGAGTTTCAGCGCGCGCGACTTTTCGTCCCTTGGAAACAGGATGCCGACACCCTGGGTTCGGTTTCCCGAGGCTTTGGCGGGAGTGATCCAGGCCACCTTGCCGGCAACGGGGTAACGCTGCGGGTCGTCGGGCAGCGACAACAAGACGTAGACGTCGTCGCCGAGTTTGTATTCACGCGGCGTCGGGATGAAGATGCCGCCCTCGGAGAACAGGGGGATGAAGGC
>JANNYX010000119.1:0-1988 GCA_031410295.1 Rhodoferax sp. | reverse complement strand
GCCGAAGTGCGAGCGGCGATACGGAAATTTGAGCCGGTTTATTGATCCAAAAATACGTTTAGTACAAATCTTATTTAATTATTTGACTAAAATATATTCAAATATACTATATTATAAGTAGCAAACTACGTATATTATTCGACGGCCTATTAGTGATTAATCTTCTCTATTTTTAAGAATAGTAGATTTTAATTGATTCTTGATCACCTTGCCCAACGCCGACTTGGGCAAGGCATCGACGAACAACACTTGGCGCGGTTGCTTGAAACGCGCCAGTTTGCCTTCTAACAACTGCATCACCCCAGCTTCGTCAATCGCGCTGCCCGCCCTGCGCACCACCACCGCCACCGCCATTTCTCCCCAACGTTCATCGGGCATACCCAGCACCGCCGCGTCAGCGATGTGCGGGCAATCGGCCAGGATGTTTTCAATTTCGGCGGGGTAAATGTTCTCGCCGCCCGAGATGATCATGTCTTTGCTGCGGCCAACGATCCAGTAAAAGCCCTCAAGGTCGCGTCGCGCCAGGTCGCCGGTGTGGAACCAGCCGTTTTGAAATGACGGGTTGCCCGGGTCGCGCCAATACCCGTGCATGAGATTGGGCGCGCGCAGCCAGATTTCGCCGACCTCGCCCACCTCGCCTTCGTTCACATCAAGGCCGGCGTCATTCACCAGCCGCACCTCGACACCAAGGCCCGCCCTGCCTGCGCTGCCCGCGTGTTGCAGGGCCTGAGTGCGCTGCAGGTAGATCGACACTGGTCCGGTTTCGGTCGCGCCATAGACCTGGCACACCGGAATGCTGCGGGCGTGGAAGGCGCCGATCAGGGACAGCGGAATCGTCGATGAGCCGGCGTTGAGCAGTTGCAACGATGACAGTTCGGTTGACGCAAACGCCGGGTGTGTGACAACCGCCTGCATCGCCGCTGGCACCAGCAGCGACATCGTCGGTTTGACGGTCGCAACGTGGCGCAGCCAGTCGCCCGCGTCAAAACGCGCCAGCAGCGTGACCCGCGCGCCCGCGACCAGCGCCGGCAAAGTCTGAATGCACAGGCCGCCGACGTGGAACAGGGGCAGCGCGCTGAGCACGTGGTCGTTCGCGGTAAAACCGTGCGCGTGTTGGGAGGCGACACAGTTGGCCATCAATCCCGCCTGCGTGTGCAGCGCGCCTTTGGGTTTGCCGGTGGTGCCCGAGGTGTAGACCAGCAACGCTGGCAGGTCGTCGCCCACTGCTGGCGCGGTGAGCGCAGGTTCAGCAGGTGCAATGGGCGACACTGGTGCAATGGACGACGCGGCTTCTGCGGATGCTGCAGATGCAGCAGGTGATGGGCGCACTGCTGACGCTTCGGCAACCGCAAGGCCCAGCGCCATGGAACGATGGGCCGAATCCGTCAGCATCAGGCGGGCCTGTGCATGGTCCAGAATGTCTTGCAACTCAGTCGGTGCAAGGCGGTAATTCAGTGGCAACAAAATCGCGCCGATGCGGCACAGCGCCAGCAGCAGCACGATCAGGTAAGGGTCGTTGAGTCCCAACCAGGCGACGCGCTCGCCGCTCTTGACGCCCTGACGACGCAGGTCCAGGGTGGCATCTTCAACGCGTTGCCACAAAGCGCGGTAACTGATGTCCTGGCCTTCAAAATGCAGCGCGCATCGATCAGGGGTTCGCGCCGCGTGGCTTGCAATGGCGTCGATCAGACTCACCCGGAGGCTTTCACAACACGTCGGGTTCGTCCTGCTCACCCGACTCGTACAGGGTCTCGCGCCCCAGGCGGTCAATGCACAGCTCAGCCGTCCAGGGCAACATCAGCGAGCCGCAGCGCGAATCGCGGTACATGCGCTCCAGCGGCAGGCTTTTCAACATCGACTGGCCGCCGCACGTGCGCACCGCCAGCCGACAGATCTGGTTGGCGCTTTCCTTGTTGGTGTCGTGCGCCGCGTAGCGCCCGTGGCGCACCTCCTTGGGGGGGTCGACCCGCGCGGCGCGCGCGTTCTGC
>JANNYX010000118.1:0-1892 GCA_031410295.1 Rhodoferax sp. | reverse complement strand
GGGTTGAACATCAGGCGCAGAAACTGCGTCATCTCCAGGGCGGTGGCGTCGGCCAGCGACAGGCGCGCGCCTTTGAGCACGCTGTCGGTGATGGCGCTGTAGGCGGGGTAGTGGGTAAAGTCTTCGTCGCTGATGCCCTGGCTCAATGTGATGCTGCGGGCGGCTTCTTCTGTGTGAACCGGGACATCGATTTGCGCCAGATGCGGAAACTTGGCCTGGGCGTCGAAGGTGGTCTCATGCAGGCCGCTTGCGATTTTCCGCGCCGCTTCCAGCAGATCGAGCGCAGGTACCGCCTTGGCAGCCCGAATAAACCACTTCGCCGGTGGAACCCACCCGGCCTGCGTCCGAGGCGATGTTGATGATGCGCCCGGCTTTGCGCGCAGCCATGCCTTGCGCCACGGCATGGGTCATGTGCAGGGGCCAAACCAGTTGATGGCGGTGACTTTCTGCCAGAACGCCAGATCGGTTTTGAGGAAAGGCATGGGGCTGTCCCGCGCCCGGTGGCGGTTTCGAAGTCGGCGACGGATTGGGTGACGAGCGCGTAATCGGTGATGTCGCAAGTCACGGCGAATGCCTGCCCGCCGGCGGTCTTGATCTCTGCGCTGGTTGTCAGGGCGGCTTCAGCGCGGACGTCAAACACGCCCACCGTCACCCCTTCTGCCGCCAGGCGCAACGCGATCGCCCGGCCGATGCCGCTGCCAGCGCCGGTCACGATGGCGGTTTTACCTTGAATGCCTCGCATCGCAAACGTCCTTGAAAAATGGATGGTAGATCATAACGTGATGGATGATACACTAGCGAACAATAATGATCCGGCCGATATGGCCAGAAAGCGCTTAGAAAACCTATGGCCGCCGAGACACACACCATTGACTGGGAGCTCCGGCTGGGTTACCTGATCCACGACGTCTCGCGTTTGCGCCGCAGCGCGTTTGACCGCTGCATGAAACCCCTGAACGTTACGCGTTCGCAATGGTGGGTGCTGGCCTACCTGTCGCGCGAAGACGGCATGACGCAGTCACAACTGGCCGAAGAACTCGACATCGGCAAAGTGGCGGTAGGTGGCCTGATAGACCGGCTGGAAAAGGCCGCATTTCTGCGCCGCGAAGCCGACGCCGCGGACCGGCGTGTCAACCGCGTCTTTCTCGAACCCAAAAGCAAGCAGCTGATCGCCAAAATGCGCAAAGTCAACCACAAAATGAACCTGCAGATATTGGCTGGGCTGGACGACGCCAAACTGGAGGTGACGGCCGCAGCGCTGGGTGCCATCAAGGTCAATCTGCTGGCGTACCTCCAGTCCGACGACGTTTGACACCCCTTGTCGCCGAGCGTTGACAGCGGAGCAAGGCGTTGAATTTGGGGAAAACACTGCTCGACTTGTCTATATAGTGTGGTAGTGTACGGTTATGCAGCGCATCAATATCTCCAGGCCCGGCCGTGGTGCTTGGGGTATTTTTACGGCGCCATCACGCCCGACGCGCCGAAGTTGAGATTGAGCTGAAAAATTCACCCTGGCCACTGTTTTCCCAAATGTCCAGCGGCGAAGAATGACGACCCGGACCAGCGCCGGTTGCCAGCGCTGACGGCAATCAGTGAACGGCCTCCAGGCCCACATGTTCAACCGCGAAGAGGTAAAGCGCCATGTGCCCGCTGACCTCGAGCTTGTCGTAGACCGACGTCAAATGGTTGCGCATGGTGTGTTCACTCATGTGCATCTTGTCGGCAATCACCTTGATGCGGGCACCTTTTTCCTCCATGAACATGGCGACAATCTGGCGCTCCTTGGCAGTCAGCAAATCAAGCTTGATCGCCTCGCTTGATTTTTTGTCGCCTTTTGCCAGGGTGGTCAACACCCGCCCAAGCGTGTTGCGGTCCAGCCAAATTTCGCCCAG
>JANNYX010000117.1:0-2999 GCA_031410295.1 Rhodoferax sp. | reverse complement strand
CGAGCACCACCACGGCGGTTCTCCAGGTGTCGACACCGGCGGGCCTCACCAGCGGTGTGAACACCATACCCTTCAGTCAAATAAGTTGGACCAGCACGTCGATTGGCAATGCGGGTGCGGCCGATATCCCTGCAGGCAGTTTTGTCAGCGGCGGGACCCGCATCCTGCGCAGCTTTGCTGCCAACACCTTTGTTGAGAACTGCCACACCTTCAGTTATGCCAATACGGTTCCGGTGGCCGCTGGAACGTATGACGGCCGGGCCACCTATACGTTGACGGCGCCATGAGTTTCCTTGGCAACAAATTGTGGGCGCTGGGTTTTGGGCTGGCACTGGCTGCAAACGCCCTGGGCGCTACATTTCTTGTAGATGACTCAAGGAGCGCGGTGCTGGACGCCAATTTGCCACTGCAATGGCGCTCGCAATCACCTGCGAACGGCGATCATGCGGTTCAAGGCGTTACGCGGGTGCAGGTGCGGCTCGACACCAGCGCCTGGGTCGGAAAATCAGCCCGCATCTACATGGCCTTGCCAGCGCAACCGATCGGCCTTGTGACAGCCCGTTGGCAAACCCAAGGGCAGTTGCTCAGCGGCCAACTAAACTCCGGGCAACGCGGCCTGGTTTGGTCGGGACCCGTGCCCAAAGGTTTGCTTGAAGACGTGATGACTGTCACCATCACCTCGGACGGTCGCCTTTTGTCCACCGCCCAGCTGCTGCGGTTTTATTTTGAGATTGATTTGCCATGATTCGAGATTTGAGTTGCCATCCGAGACACAATTTGCGCAGCAGCCTCCGACGTGACATTGAGGCAGCGCTATTTTTTCTGTGCGGCATTTTTGGCAATGCGGCCTTGGCGCAAGGGGGATTTTCGGCATTGATCTCACCGCCCAGAGTGGAAACCCATACAAAACCCGGACAAATCACTCGCCAAGTCCTTGAGGTCACGCAAGTTGGACCCATTGCGGGGCGATTTCGCGTCTATACGCTCGATTGGAGCCTCAACGCGAGTGGCGGCGTGGATTTTCTGGAGAACCTCAAACCCAACAGCTGCCGCCCGTGGGTCGCCCTGGAGCGGCGCGAACTCTCGGTGGCGGGCAACGCCAAGGCCCGATTTCGCTTCGAAATTGCGCCACCTGCCGACGCCCCGATCCAGGAGTGCCGCTTCGCCATCATGTTTGAAGGGCTCGACACCAGCAACGCGTCCAGCGGTTTCGTCAATTTTCCGGTTTCGGGACGCATTGGCGTTATCGTCTACGCGGCGATGGCAGGCGCCAAACCTGATCTGAAAATTCTGAGCCACAGCGTGAGCAACGACACTGCCAAAGTTCCAATCCTGCAAATTCAGAATGACGGCACGGCCCACGGCCGCCTGGTCGGTTTACTCAGAGGTGCCGACGACAAGGGTGTGAAACTTGAATTTACGCCTTCGAGCCTGCCGATATTGCCGGGTGAAAGCCGCACCATCTCGCTTGCAGCCAATGTTGAGGGCGGCGCGGCTGTGAAGGAAATCAACTATCCCGTCACCGTCAGTGGGTCGCTGGAATGGGGCGGACAACGTGTGCCGTTTGAGCACACGTTCAACGCCAAGTGATCCCTGCAAGTGCGCCACCATCTGGTGTTCGCAGTTGCTTTTCAATCTTGGTCTTGACGGGCGCCGTCGCGCTGGGCCTTTGCCCGCGGCTTGAGGCCCAAACGCGCACCGATGCACTACCTCCGCCTTACCAGGATCGCTTGATGCAGCTGGAAGGTGTTGATACCAAGGACGCAGAGCCCGAAGTCAAATACGACAGCTCTGGGCAACTGCGCGCCTGGAGCCTGGAGACCTTCGCCGACCGCCGCACTTCTTCAGGGGAGGCGACCAGTTCACTTGGCTTGAAGGCCGTGGGCTACACCGATACGCTGTATTACGGCACTTTTTCGGGCAATCTCAACCTGCAACGACGCACTGCGGGCTCAGGTGGCGACGCGGCGACGAATGGCAACTTCGCTGTGCGCCAGATCGGCATGCCCTTTGACGGTGGTTGGCGACTTGACAACGCCCTGGGGATGGTCAACCTGCCGGTGTTGGACATGGCGCGCAACAGCCAGCGCATCACGCTGACAACGCCCACCATGCAGGGATTTAACGGCCTTCTTCGGCGTGCTGGGCTGGGCATTGTGGTTGCGGCGGGTCGAGCCGGCCAAACACAGGGGTATCCGGTGCCAGGTTTCAGTTTGTCGCAGGGCAACTACGCCATGCTGGGTGCGCAAGACCAATTGCGCCTGGCGGATGGTGCCTGGCAGTGGGGAGGGATGGTCGCGCAGGCCCAGGATGTGACTTCAGTACTGGCGCAAACCCCAACCGGTCAAGGGCGACTCGATGCCCAGGGCCTTTACCTATCGGCGGCGCGAACCTGGGCCGACCCACAAGGTGTTCTCCAGAGTGAGCTGCAGGTCCACGCCATTTCCACCCGCAACACGGGTGCAGACGTGACGGGACTGCCCAATGCGCCGGCCAGCGGCATGTGGGTTGAAGGGGGGTTCAACAGATTAGCGCACCGGCACGATTGGGGCTTGTTTAGGCTCGATCCCGGTTTGGCTTGGCTTGACCTGCCCATGGCCAGTGATCTGCAGGGGGGCTACTGGCGCCACGCTTGGACGACGCGGCAATGGACTGTGCAATCCGGTTTTGAACTGCTGCGCTCAATTTCGGGCATCACACCCAGTGGTTATTTTGCCAACGCCAACGCGCGTTATCAATACAGCAGCACCACCAGTATGGGAGGCGCGCTCAGCTTCAGGCGTTACGGTGTTCAGGCCCAGGCAGGACAGATCTATACCCAATTTGCAAATGACCTGGGCAGCAGCCGCGCCCAGATTGACATCGCCAGTGCGGACTCCGGTGAACGCGTGACGCGTTTGCAGTTTGACCACGATTGGGCCTTTATTCAAGCTGCGCGCCTGACAACTGCCGTGTCCGTGGACCGGGAATCCCGCGTAAGCGGCGACAGCCAGGGCCAG
>JANNYX010000116.1:0-11386 GCA_031410295.1 Rhodoferax sp. | reverse complement strand
CCCCCCAGGTCAGCGAGACATTCGATACTGTGCGTGAGTTCTACCGCCTGAACCACCTGCACCAGACGCATGATTTCGTCATCGCCAAGAAAGCAGAATTCCTGGCCTTCAACCGCCAAAAAATGACGCCCTGGGCCGCGCTGGATTACCTCAACACCCTGGTGGACGACAGCGACCCCGACATTGCCCTGCCGCAAATCGACCACCTGATCCAGACGGCCGAAGCCATGCGCACCGATGGCCAGCCCGACTGGATGGTGCTGACCGGTTTCATCCACGACCTGGGCAAGGTCCTGTGCCTCTTTGGCGAGCCGCAGTGGGCCGTGGTGGGCGACACTTTTCCCACCGGCTGCGCCTATTCGCCCAAAATCGTCTACAGCGAGTTTTTCGCTGACAACCCGGATATGCAGCGGCCCGAATTGCAGACGCAGCACGGCATCTACACGCCGCATTGCGGCCTGGAAAACGTGCACATGAGCTGGGGCCACGACGAGTACCTGTACCACTTGCTGAAGCCCTGTTTGCCGCTCGAAGCGCTGTACATGGTCCGCTTCCACAGCTTCTACAGCTGGCACCGCGAGGGCGGCTATGACCACCTGTGCAACGCGCAAGACCGTGCGATGTTGCCCTGGGTCCTGAAATTCAACCCGTACGACCTGTATTCGAAAAATCCGAACCCACCGAAACTGACCGACTTGAAGCCGTATTACGAAGACCTGATGGCCAAGTACCTGCCTTCGACTTTGCAGTTCTAGCCGCTTGCAGTTGTGCCGGCCTGGGCGTTTTAAAATTCAAGCCATGACCGCCGCTGCCCGCGCCAAGCCAGAGGACTTCTTCTCGCCCGATGAATGGCTGGTTTTGACCGAACGTTCGGCATGGCGGGGCCTGCTGCTGGTGGCGCATTGTTGGGCCGTTGTCGGCGCCGCCATCACCCTTGGCGTGATGTGGCCGTTCACGATTCCCTTGGTGGTGGTGCTGGTAGGCAACCGCCAGCTGGGCCTGTTCATCCTGATGCATGACGCGGCCCATGGCGCTTTGCACAAACACCGCGCCGTCAACGATTGGGTCGGCAAATGGTTGTGCGGCTTTGATCTGCACCCCTACCGCAGTTACCACCTGCAGCACCACCGTTTCGTCCAGCAAGCCGACGACCCCGACCTGGTCCTGTCGGCGCCGTTTCCAATTACGCGCCCGTCACTTTGGCGCAAGGTGCTGCGTGACTTGAGCGGCCAAACCTTTTTCAAACAACGGTTTGGCGAAGTGCTGGCCAAACTCAAAGCCCCAGGGACGGCCTCACGTTGGCACATTCTGCGCGAGGAGTTGGTCAAACAGAAGCTGTTTCTGGTCTACAACGGCTTGGGGTTGGCGGCGTTCACCGCGTTTGGCCTCAGCTGGGCCTGGCTCTTGATGTGGTTGTTGCCGATGGCGACCTGGTTGCCGCTGATCTCGCGCCTGCGCAACATCTCCGAACACGCGCTGGTAGCGCAAAACGAGCCTGACCCGCTGCGCCATGCGCGCACCACCAAGGCCAATTTTTTCGAGCGGATTTTCCTCGCGCCGTATTGGGTGAACTACCACTGCGAACACCACATGTTCACCCAGATAGCCTGCTGGAACCTGCCGCGTGCGCATCGCCTGTTGCAGCGCCAGGGCGCAACCGCCCGCATGGAACTGAGCGCCGGATACTGGACGCTACTGGCCCGGGCCAGCGCAGCCGATGGGGCCGATGAGGCCAAGGGTTCGGCCGAACGCGCTTGATGCTCCACTTTCGCCCCTACCTGGTCGATTCACTCAAGGGGTACACGAAACAGCGCTTGGCGGTCGATGTGGCGGCGGGCGCCACGGTCGGTATCGTTGCGCTGCCCCTGGCAATGGCCTTCGCCATGGCCAGCGGCCTCAAGCCCGAAGCCGGCATTTTCACCGCCATCATTGCCGGTTTCCTGATCTCGGCCCTGGGCGGCAGCCGCGTGCAGATTGGCGGGCCGGCGGGCGCCTTCATCGTCATCGTGTATGGGATTGTTGAACGGTACGGCCTGCCCAACCTGATCATCGCCACAGCCATGTCGGGCGTGATCCTGTTTGCCATGGGATTTTTCAAACTCGGCGTGTTGATCCGCTTCGTGCCGGTGGCGGTGGTGATCGGTTTCACCAACGGCATCGCCGTGCTGGTGGCGCTGGCGCAGATCAAGGACTTCTTGGGCCTTTCGATTGTCTACATGCCAGGCAATTTTTTCGGCATCCTGCAAACCCTGTTCAAGCACCTGAACAGCGTCAATTGGCAGGCGCTGCTGGTGGGCTTGGTGGCTTTGAGCCTGATTGTCGGCTGGTCCAAATACGTGCCGATTCTGGGCAAGGGACGCGTCTTTGTCGGGCGCATGGCAGTGATCCCTGGCTCCATCATCGCGCTCATTTTGTGCACCGGCGCCGTGGTGGCGTTGGGTTTGCAGGTCGACACCATCGGCAGCCGTTTTGGCGGCATTCCATCAAGCTTGCCGGGTTTTGTTTTACCTGAATTCTCCTGGGAAACCGCGCGGTTTCTGCTGGTGCCCGCCGTCACGCTGGCGCTGTTGGGCGCGATCGAATCACTGCTGTGCGCGCGCGTGGCCGACAACATGATCGGCGACCGCCATGACTCTGACCAGGAGCTGATGGCGCAAGGCATCGCCAATTTCATCACGCCTTTTTTTGGCGGCATGCCCGCCACCGGCACCATCGCCCGCACCATGACCAACGTGAAAAGCGGCGCCACCAGCCCGGTCGCCGGCATGGTGCACGCCCTGGTGCTGCTGGGGGTCATTCTGGTGGCCGCACCGCTGGCCAAATTTGTGCCCTTGGCAGCACTGGCGGCGATCCTGCTGTTTGTGGCCTGGAACATGGGCCAGTGGCGCGAATTTGTCAACCTGCGCCAGTTCCGCCTGCCCTACCGCATCACCCTGCTGGCGGTGTTTTTCCTCACCGTGATTTTTGATCTGACGGTGGCGGTGGAGGTCGGCCTGATCGCCGCCTGCGTCACCTTCATCTACCGCATCTCCAGCCTGTCGCGCAGCGAACGGGTGCGCGCGCAAGACCAGCCGCTCCTGGCCGGGCTGGAGCGCGAAGTAGCCGCCTACCGCCTCTACGGCGCGCTGTTTTTTGGCGCCGTCAAGCTGACGCAGGACATCGAATCGCATTTGCCCAGCCGGGTGCTGGTGCTGGATCTGAAAAACCTGCTATACATGGATTCCTCAGGTGCAGAAGCGCTTTTTGAACTCATCAAGACCTGCCGCAAAGCCGGTGTGCGTTTGGTGGTGTGTGGCCTGGCGCACCAGCCCATGGACATCGCCAAAAGAAGCGGTTTGCTCAAACAATTTGATCCACAAACCAGCGGCAATCTGCTGGCGCCAGACCTGGCCAGCGGGCTGACAGCGGCACTGAACTCAAAACCCTGACCGTTCAATTCCTCGGGTCCAGGTCCGGGTCGCGCATGGAGCCGGTGGAGACGACACGCAGGTCGCTGTTGAACACGGCTGTGAAGATTTTTGAATCCGAGGGGTTGGGTCCGTCCATCCAGCGCCAGTCGTAATGCGTCTGGTTTTTCAAAACGTAAGGGGTGACCTTCATCGGTTTGCCCAGCATCTTGCGCACGTCTTCCATCATCATGCCGGCGGTGACCTTGGCGAAATTCTCTGGCGTGAGCACCTGGCGCAACGCCGCCATTTTGCCGTCCGGGCCAATTGTGATCATGTAGTTTTTGTGCCCCATCGGCTGGCGGCTGTATTCAAAAATTCGGCCTGGCACGGGCGCGCCTGGCGGCGTGTCCCAGATTTTCTCTGGCTCGCCAAATTTGGCCCGCACATCGGCCTCGGTGGCGACACCCTCTTCGAGCTCGGCGATGCGCTGCGGATCACACCCCACCAGCGACAGAAAAGCAGCAAGCAGGCCCATGGCGCAAATTCCCTTGAACGAGGTGGTGGTGATCCTATTGATGGTCCCAAACATGCCGGCTCCTAGTGGCTGAAGCCGTGCATTGTCGCCGGGTTGCCACGGTGCAGGCGCGGGATGTTGTGCCCGCTGTGCCCGAATCGGCCGATGCGCGGGTCGGGGCGCACGTCCAGATCGGGGTCGCGCACCGAACCGGTGGCCGTCGCCCGCATGGACTTGTCAAAGATGGCGAAAAAAATTGCCGAGTTCTCGCGCGTCGGGCCGTCCAGATAACGCCACTCGTAATACGTGAGTCCACTGAGGCTGTAGGGCGTGATCTGCATCGGCCGCCCGAGCAGGCGCACCACGTCGTCTGGGGCCATGCCGACGACGACGCGGGCAAAACTTTCCCGGTTCAGCACCTGGCGCACGGCCAGCACTTTGCCGTCAGCGCCGATGTCCACCATGTAAGCCGTGTGCCCGCTGGGCTGGCGGCTGTATTCGAGTGTCTTGCTGCCGGGCGGCATCGCGGGCAAAGGCGCCCAGACGCGCCCAGGAGGGCCCAGGCGGGCGCGCACCTCGGCTTCGGTTTGCAGCGCGGCGTCCATCGGGTTCGCGCTCAGGACACCACATCCAGGCAGCCCCAGGGCGCCAATCAGCGCAAGGCCCGAAGCCACCCACCCCGCAAGTCTGTGAGCCATGAGAATTCCTTCAGCAAGACGACCGACGAAAAGAAAGACAGTCCCTCTAGGAGGCTGGACGACAGAAGCGCCGCGCGATGCCGATTTCTCGGCAATTTGGCCCGAAGCCTTCTGCCGCCCAGCTTCCTGGGGATACTGAGTAAAATCATGGCCATGAGTTTCAATTTTTTGTCGCTGTTTCGCCGTCCGCATTACCAGTCTGATATCACCGAGCTCATTTTGCAACTCAGAGCCGCACGGCCCGAACTCGAAGAGCGCCAACGCGCCGGGCGCGCGCTCTTGTGGGACAAAAACGTGGACCGCGCCGCCTGGAGCGACTACCGCGCCGGGGAGGTCGAGCAAAAGCCCTACGTGTACCAAACTGACACCCCATAGCGGTCACCTGGCGCGTCACATAGGTCATAGTATCTGTTTAGATATTGTCACTACCAAAATAATCATATGTAGGCCGTCTAATAATATCAATAGCATGCTATGTAATATGTAGTATATTTGACTGTTTTTTAAGTGATTTCTGATTCAATTTCCTTATTGAACGAGAATTATGGCGCGTCCGCATTGCCCATGATGCGGCCCCTGATGCCGGACGTGGTCGACCAGGTGGCCCTGGCGCGTCTCTACGGCGAACCGCTCTTCGCGATGCCGCAGGATTTGTACATCCCGCCCGATGCGCTGGAGGTCTTCCTCGAAGCCTTCGAAGGCCCGCTGGATTTGCTGCTGTACCTGATCCGCAAACAGAATTTCAACATCCTGGACATCCCGATGGCGGCGGTCACGCGGCAGTACCTGGTGTATGTGGAAGAAATCCGCGGCCGCAATCTGGAGCTGGCGGCCGAATATTTGCTGATGGCGGCGATGCTGATCGAGATCAAGTCGCGCATGTTGCTGCCGCCGCGCAAACAGGCCGACGGCCAGGAAGTCGAAGACCCGCGCGCCGAACTGGTGCGCCGCCTGCTCGAATACGAGCAGATGAAACTTGCCGCCCAGCGCCTCAACGAGCTGCCGCAACTCGGGCGCGATTTTTTGAAGGCGCAGGTCACCATCGAGCAGGCGCTGCAGCCGCGTTTCCCCGACGTCAACGTGGTCGATCTGCAAGAGGCGTGGGCCAGCATTTTGAAACGCGCCAAACTCGTGCAACACCACAAAATCACCCGCGAAGAGCTCTCGGTGCGTGAACACATGAGCATCGTGTTGCGCCATTTGCAGGGGCGCAAATTCATGGAGTTCGAGAAACTGTTTGATCCGGCCAAGGGCCAGCAGGTGATGGTCGTCACCTTCCTGGCCCTGCTGGAGCTGGCCAAGGAAATCCTCGTTGAGATCACCCAGGCCGAGGCCTTTGCGCCGATTTATGTGAGACTGGCCTTCACGCCTGCGTGAATGGTCACTTCACGCCTGCGTGAATGGTCACTTCACGCCGGCGTGATTCGTCACTTCACGCCGGCGTGATTCGTCACTTCACGCCGGCGTGAATAAGAAACTCATGCCGGCTTGAGTAGATAGACAGCGGGTCAACGCCAAGGGACATGGCGGCAAAATGGTTTAGACTGAAAAACGGCAGTGGCTTAACCGCAATCCCCCCACCTTGCAATTCCTCAAAGGGCCATGAAGCTGCATCTGTCGTCATTGCGCCTGCACCAGATCATGTACACCATGGTCTACCCGGCTGTGCTGGGTTCGTTTCTGTATTCGTTCTGGGACAAGGCGGCAACAAAACAATTTTCATGGGACGACCGGTTGCCCTGGGTCGGGGGACTGCTGTTCATCGCCGTGCTGACGCTGGACTACATCTACTCCCTGGCCACCACCATCGTGCAGAGGTATTCCTGGCCCAAGTTCGTCATGGATTTTCTGGTCGTCGTGTTGATCTATTTCGCCATGAGCGCATTGCTCAAACCCGACTTGAAAGGCTGGGACCTGGTCCTGCTGTGGGTTTACCTGTTCGCCATCAAGTTGTTGTCCTGGATTTGGGAATTGTGCGATTACCGTCAACAAAACCTGCCAAAACCGGGTGATGCCGCGAAGCGGGCGCGGCCTTTGCCCATTGGCAAAAATGGCGTCGAAACTGATCTGGCATTGCTGCTGGCAGCCGCTTTTTTTGGTGTCGTCAGTTATTGGCAGCCTGAGCTCCGGGTGCCGTTGGTCATCATCTTTTTTGTGTTGGACGGCGCCTACTACATCGACAACACCAGCGATGCTTAGGCAATCCGGGTCAGGGCTGTTGCCTGTAGCATTGCGTCAAGGAGACTCGGCGCCATGAAGCTTTCTTTATCACTCACTGCGGTTTGCGACCTCTTGCGCAGCCAGACTGGCGTCGAGGTGTTTCTGGGCGTGCCGGACGAGGCCGCGCCGGGCCTCTACGTCTGGCCATGGCGGCTGGACGAAAAACACGCTTTCAAAGGCATGTTCCCGACTCGAAACCTGGACCCGGCCCAGGTGCCCGCGCCTTCTGGAATGCTGGTGCATTTCCTGGTGATGGCCACACCGGCGTTGGCCCTCGACGCCATGGCGCAACTGGAGGCTGCGCGCGCGGCTCTGTTTGACCAGGCCGTGCTGACCGTCGACGGCGAGATCGTCCGGGTCGTTTTCGAGACGCTGGATTCAATCTTGCTTGCCGCAGTTTTCACAGCGGCGTCGATACCCCTGACGATCTGCCTTTGCGCCACCATTGAGGGCTGATTGCCGGATAAATCTAAGCCTCGCCGCGCGCCTCGCGCCCCATCAACACGGCCACCGCCTGCGCCGCGCCAATCTGCCCATCCAGCAAGGCCACCACCGCCTTTGATATTGGCATGTCGATGCCCAGCCCGTGCGCGCGCTGCACCACGGTGCGGGCGCAATAGACACCTTCGGCAACGTGGCCGAGGGAATCAACGGCATCTTGAAGCGTTTGGCCGTGGGCCAGCGCCAGGCCGATTTTGCGATTGCGGCTCAGGTCGCCGGTGGCGGTGAGCACCAGGTCGCCCAGGCCACTCAATCCCATGAAGGTTTCCGGCCGGGCGCCCAGGGCAATGCCAAAGCGGGTCATTTCCGCCAGCCCGCGGGTAATGAGTGCAGCGCGGGCGTTCAAGCCCAGGTGCAGGCCGTCACACAGGCCGGTGGCGATGGCCAGCACGTTTTTGACGGCGCCCCCGACTTCAACACCGACGATGTCGTCGTTGGCATACACCCGCAAACTGGGGCTGTGAAACGCGGCCACCAGCGCCTCGCGAACTGCGCCGTGGCGGCTGGCAGCGACCAGCGCGGTCGGTTGTCCACGGGCCACTTCAAGGGCGAAACTTGGGCCGCTCAGGGCCCCGGCGACCATCTTTGGCGCCACCAGCGCTTGCAATTCATGGGCAAGAAGTCCGGTGTCTCCTTCACGGGCGGCGGCCTCAAAACCTTTGCAAAGCCAGCCCACAGGCGCCTTGACGTCGCGAAGCAGCGCCAACTTGCCGCGTAATGCCGACATCGGTGTGGCGATGATGACCAAGTCGGCCCCACTGGCCAAATCCGGCAGCGATTGCTCCGCCACGGCGCTGATGGCCAATGCGGCTGGCAGGTTCACGCCAGGAAGGTAGCTGTGGTTTTCACGCGCCGCGCGCATCGCCTCGGCCAAAGCGGCGTCCCGCGCCCACAACGTGACCAGGGTGGGCGACCCGCGGGTCTGGGCTTGGCGCGAATGGCCGCCACTTGCGGCGTTTGAGGCCGCACTCACGGCCAAGGCGGTGCCCCAGGCGCCCGCCCCGATTACTATAATTTTCATAGCTGTAAATGCCCGTTATTTGACGGCCTACAGCTTGTTTCTCTATTGAATAATGATTTTGGACGGCGCATTCGCCCCGTTGGTGCCGGCGGCCGCCGCTGCTTGCGCCTGTTGCTGTTCGTACATCGCCTGGAAGTTGATTTCAGACAGGTGCACTGGCGGGAAGCCGGCGCGTTGAATCAAATCAGCGACGTTGCCGCGCAGGTACGGGTAGACGATTTGCGGGCAGGCGATACCCATCACCTGGCTCATCTGGGCTTGCTCGAGATTGCGGATCTCGAAGATGCCCGCTTGTTTGACTTCCGCCAGGAACACGGTCTTGTCCTTGATCTTGGTGTGCACGGTTGCCGTCACCGACACCTCAAAAATACCGTCAGCGGCAGGTTCCGCGTTGACACCGAGCTGGATGTCGACAGTGGGTTGCTCTTGCACCAGCAAAATCGCCGGGGAATTGGGTTGCTCCAGCGACGATTCTTTGAGGTAGACGCGCTGGATCTGGAACACCGGCGCGTTGGCAGGCGCGGATTGGGGGGTAGTTTGGGGTGTGGAGGCTTCGGCCATGGGTTGCTTTCTGATAAAAAAGAGACAGGGTTCTGGGAGAGTGGGCTGTCGGGGCCATCCGGCAACGACCAGGCTTGGCTTCAGTCAGGCGCCAATCACGACGGCGATGACAGGGCCAGGAGCATGGGGGCGAGTTCACCGCGCCCGTCCAGCGCCATCAACTCGTCACAACCGCCGACGTGCGTCGTGCCGATAAAAATCTGCGGCACCGTGCGCCGCCCGGTGATTTCCATCATTTTCATGCGTTCGTCAGGGTGGGTGTCGACGCGGATTTCCTCGATGGTGTCGACACCGCGGGCTTTGAGAACCTGTTTGGCGCGAATGCAAAAGGGGCAGACGGCGGTGGTGTACATCTTGACGGTGTTCATGCTGGCTCAGGCTTTCTCGGTGGGCAGGTTGGCCGTCTGCCAGGCCTTGAGGCCGCCTTGCATCGACTGCGTATTGTCATACCCCAGTTTTTTGGCAATGGCCACTGCGCGCGCCGAGCGGGCGCCGGTCTGGCACACCAGGATCAGGGGCAAAGTCTTGTTTTTAACGGTGGCTGCAAGCTTGCCTTCCAGCTGGTTCAGCGGCACATTTTTGGCCCCACCCACGTGGCCAGCCGCGAACTCTTCAGCCTCGCAAACGTCAACCACCACGGCTTTTTCCCGGTTGATCAGCATCACGGCGCCATCGGGGCTGAGGCCACCGCCAGAGTTCTTGAGGACCGGCAAAAAAAGCATGACGCCCGACGACAGCGCAATCGCGATGAGCATCCAGTTATCGACTAAAAATTTCACATCTCTCCTTGATTATTTCCCGCCGCACCGGACCCCCACCAATTCAGCGCAACCCGTGATTTTAGAATGGCGCCAAGGCGGGCCCGCCCAACTGTCCACAATCTCCCCAAAAATTCCACTTTTTTGACGCGCTCGAGCGCTTTAATAGACACACTATGTACCAACTCGTGCTCATCCGCCACGGCGAATCGACCTGGAATCTAGAAAACCGCTTCACCGGTTGGACCGATGTGGACCTCACCGAAACCGGCGTTGCCCAGGCCAAGAGTGCCGGCAAACTGCTCAAGGCAGCGGGTTTTGACTTTGACATCGCTTACACCAGCGTCTTGAAGCGCGCCACCCGCACGCTCTGGCATTGCCTGGACGAGATGGACCGCACCTGGTTGCCGGTGGTCAACAGCTGGCGGCTGAACGAACGCCACTACGGCGCCTTGCAAGGCCTGAACAAGACCGACATGGCCAAACAATACGGCGACGCGCAGGTGCTGGTGTGGCGGCGCAGTTACGACACACCGCCGCCGGCGCTGGATGCCGCCGACCCGCGCAGCGAGCGTGGTGACGTGCGTTACGCCAGGCTCAAACCCGAGCAAATCCCGCTGACCGAATGTCTCAAGGATACGGTCGAACGCGTTATGCCGCTGTGGACGGAGTCCCTCGCCCCGGCGATCAAAGCGGGCAAACGCATCGTCATCGCGGCGCACGGAAATTCCATCCGCGCGCTGGTGAAATACCTGGACAACATCGCCGATGAAGCCATTGTCAGCGTCAACATCCCCAACGGCATTCCGCTCGTGTACGAGCTGGACGCCAACTTGAAGCCGCTCCGGCACTATTACCTGGGAGACGCCGAAGCGGCGGCGAAGGCGGCTGCGGCGGTGGCAAACCAGGGCAAGGCCTGAATCCGCCGGCTTTACTGCCTATTTACGGAACGTCCTGCAGGAAAATCGCTCAAAGGTGTAATATGCCCAGACAGGGCTGTTCTGAGGAATTTGTATGGGCTATAAACTGAAAATTGCCGGTTGGATTTCACTCGGCGTGATGGCTGGCGCGTTGACCACGGTGTCGCTGCAAACGGTGGCGCGTGGCACCCTCGCGCCTTTGCCGCTGGAAGAGCTGCAGCAACTGGCAGCGGTGTTTGGCATGGTCAAGAGCGACTATGTCGAGCCGGTCGACGAGAAAAAACTCATCACTGACGCCATCTCCGGCATGGTCGCCGCGCTGGACCCGCATTCGGTTTATTACGACAAAAAATCCTTCAAGGAATTCCGCGAAGGCACCACGGGGCGTTTTGTCGGTGTCGGCATCGAGATCACACAGGAAGACGGCCTGGTCAAGGTGGTGGCGCCGATTGAAGGCTCACCCGCGTTCAAGGCCGGTCTCAAGACCAATGACCTGATCACCAAGATCGACGACACCATGGTCAAGGGACTGTCGCTCAACGACGCCGTCAAGCGTATGCGCGGCGAGCCCAACACCAAGGTGAGTCTGTCGATTTTCCGCAAGGAGGAGAGTCGCACCTTCAACGTGGTGATCACGCGCGAGGAAATCCGGACCCAGTCGGTGCGCGGCCGTGTCATGGAGCCCGGTTACGCCTGGATCCGCCTGTCGCAGTTCCAGGAGCGTTCGGTGGACGACTTTGTGCGCAAGGCGGAAGAAATCTACAAGCAGGAACCCAACCTCAAAGGCCTGGTGCTGGACCTGCG
>JANNYX010000115.1:0-3903 GCA_031410295.1 Rhodoferax sp. | reverse complement strand
TTTGAAGAGCGGCTGCGGCTCACGGGCGAAACCGTGAATGCTACTGAATTAGTAGCATCATTTGTCCATGTTGAGACGGCCCGAAACCTCAGCGGTTCAGAAGTTTCGCTGACCTACTTTGAATTCACCACCCTGGCGATTCTGGACGTGATGGCGCGCTCCAATCTTGATGTAGCAATTCTGGAAGTGGGCCTGGGTGGCCGGCTGGATGCCGTCAACATCATCGACGCCGACTGCGCCATCATCACCAGCATCGACCTGGACCACACCGAGCTGCTTGGCAACACCCGCGAAGCCATCGGTGTCGAGAAGGCCGGCATCATGCGCGCCGGCAGGCCGGTGGTGGTGAGCGACCCGATGCCGCCCCGGAGCATTGCCGCGCATGCCGCGGCGATCGGCGCCGAATTGTGGCAAGCCGGTCGTGACTTCAAGACCATCGGCGACAAACAGCAATGGGGCTGGTCGGCAAGCCGGGAGAAGGGCGGGCGCCTGTACAGTGGCCTGGCCTACCCCGCGTTGCGCGGCGCCAACCAGCTGCTCAACTCCGCGGGTGTGTTGGCGGCGCTGACGTGCTTGCGGGAGCGCCTGCCAGTGACGGCGCAGGCCTTGCGCAACGGCATGGCGTTTGTCGAGTTGCCGGGGCGCTTCCAGGTCATCCCCGGCCAGCCCACGCTGGTGCTGGACGTAGCGCACAACCCGCACGCCGTGGCCGCGCTGGCGGCGAACCTTGACGCGATGGGTTTTTATCCGACGACACATGCGGTGTTCGGCGCGATGGCGGACAAAGACCTCGCCAGCATCCTGGCGCGCATTGGGCCGCTGGTTGACCGCTGGTATGTGACCGATTTGCCGACCGCGCGCGCTGCCACAGCAGTACAACTGGAGGTGCTCATCGGGACCGTCGTGGACGGGCTGATGCGCCCTGGCCAGCCCCCCCAAATCACGCCGGTCTCTCGCTACAAAAACCCCACTTCGGCCTTGCATTCGGCGTTGGCTTGCGCCGACCCCGCTGATAGAATCGTCGTCTTCGGATCGTTTTTTACCGTCGGTGGCGTGTTGCAACAAGGCCTGCCCCGGGCCCATGCGAAACACCTTGACGCGAAACAGTGAGATCGGGCGCTTGGAGCCCTTGACGTATTGACCTGCTGAACCTTTTGCCGCCTGGCTGCGGCGCCCAACGCTCACGCTTCTTTATCCACATGGCATTTTTCAAGTTCCGCAAATCCGCTGACGAGCAGCCGGGGCAGGCCGCTCAAAGCGAAAGCGTAGAAGCCATGCGCAAACGCGCGACGTTCCGCCTGATTGGCGCGGCCGTGTTGGTGTTGGCCGGGGTGATCGGCTTTCCGCTGGTGTTTGACAGCCAGCCGCGGCCGATTCCAGTGGATATCGCGATTGAAATTCCTGACAAAACGAAGGTGAAACCCTTGGCGCTGCCTGCGCCCGGGGCGCGCTTGCCTTCGGTGGGTACCGTGACGGCGCCGGTCGCAAACGATGCATCAACCAAGGCGCCCGCGGCCACCGCATCAGCCAGTCCTGAAGCCGCCGCTGATGCCAAAAAATCTATCGATACAAAAGTTCAACAAGAAAAACAATTACAGGCCGACAAGAAAATTGAAAAGTCTGCTATTGTAAAAGAAGAAATTATAGAGAAAAAATATCAAAAAAGTCAGGTTAAATCTAAATCAAACGACAATGATGGCGACCGTGCCTTGGCGTTGTTGGACGGCAAAACAGCGAATAAATCAACTGAAAAGCCTGCGCCGCCAGCCGCTGCACCCGCGGCGGCGGTGGTCGTGCCCGCTGAAAATAATGAGAACAAAACTGCCAGCAAAGCTGACAGCCGATTCGTCGTGCAGGTGGGTGCGTATTCAGATTCAGCCCGTGCCAAAGAGGCACGTGCCAAGCTCGAATCTGCCGGGCTGAAAACCTATGCCCAAGTCATTGAGACAAAAGATGGCCCGCGAACGCGCGTGCGGGTGGGCCCGTTTTCAGACAGAGCCGAGGCGGACCGTGTCGCCCAAAAAGTCAAATCGCTTGATCTGCCGGCGGCGATTCTTGCGCTGTGACCGGGCCTCGCGCATCGGGCCAGCGCTGGCAGGAAAATCGACGCACAAGGCGAGCACCTAGGTGATGCAATCGGTACTGCCAGTTGCGCTTTTGGACTGGGTGTTTCTGGCCGTTCTGCTGTTGTCGTTATTGATTGGCGCCTGGCGCGGTTTGGTTTATGAGCTGATTTCACTGGCGTCCTGGGTCGCGGCTTTCGTGCTGGCGCAGTGGTTTGCCGCCGACATCGCGAAGCTCTTGCCCCTGACCGGTGCGGGTGAGGGCGTACGTTATGCGGCAGGATTTGTGTTGACGTTTGTCATCGCACTCATTGCGGGCAGCTTGCTTGCGGTGCTGGTGAAAAAACTGGTGAGCTCGGTAGGCCTGGCGCCGGTTGATCGGGTTTTGGGCGCGGTATTCGGTCTGGCGCGCGGGCTGGTAGTCTTGCTGGTGATTGCGGTGGTGGTGGCGATGACGCCCTTGAAGTCTGCGTTGTGGTGGAAAGAATCCACGGGCGCGAAGGGCTTGACGGTGCTGCTCAAGGGGCTCAAACCGGTGTTGCCAGCGCAGTTCAGCAAGTTGTTGCCATGAAGGTGGGTGCCAGCCCAGGCAACAGTGCGTTCTGCGAATTGAAATAAGGACTGCCTCATGTGTGGAATCGTCGGCGTTGTCAGCAATGCCCCTGTCAATCAGCTTATTTACGACGCACTGCTGCTGTTGCAGCACCGCGGGCAGGACGCTGCGGGCATCGTAACGCAGCAGGAGCGCAAGTTTTTCATGCACAAGGCCAAAGGCATGGTGCGCGACGTCTTTCGCACACGGAACATGCGTTCGCTGCCGGGCAACTGCGGCTTGGGGCAGGTGCGGTATCCGACCGCGGGCAACGCCTTCAGTGAAGAAGAGGCGCAGCCCTTTTATGTGAACGCGCCGTTTGGCATCGTGCTGGTGCACAACGGCAATTTGACGAATGCCAAGGCACTCAAGCAGGAGCTGTTCAGCACCGACCACCGCCATATCAATACGGAGAGTGATTCGGAAGTGCTGCTCAACGTGCTGGCGCACGAAATTGAAAAAACCACACGGGGTTTGCCGCTGCAGCCGGCGGATGTGTTCACGGCCGTGCGCAGTGTTCACAAACGCCTGCGCGGCTCGTATGCGGTGGTGGCGCTGATCGCAGGGCACGGCGTGCTGGCGTTTCGCGACCCGTTTGGCATCCGCCCCTTGTGCATGGGCAAGAGCGTCGGTGAAGGCCCGGGCACGGTAGTGCTGGCCAGTGAATCGGTGGCGCTCGAAGGAACGGGGCATGTGTTTGACCGCAACGTCGAGCCCGGCGAGGCCGTGTTCATCGATTTGCAGGGACGGGTGTATGCCGAGCAGTGCGCCGATTCACCCCAACTGAACCCGTGCATTTTTGAGTTTGTCTACCTCGCTCGCCCCGATTCAGTGATGGACGGCATTTCGGTTTATCAGGCGCGCCTGAATTTGGGTGAGGCGCTGGCCAAGCGGGTGGTCTCCACCGTTCCACCGAATGAAATTGACGTGGTGATTCCGATCCCCGAATCCAGCCGCCCGAGTGCCGCGCAATTGGCGCAATTGCTGGGTTTGCCGTACCGCGAAGGCTTTGTCAAAAACCGCTACGTCGGCCGCACGTTCATCATGCCCGGCCAAGCGGTGCGCAAAAAATCAGTGCGGCAGAAACTCAACGCCATCGTCAGCGAATTCAAGGGCCGCAATGTCCTCTTGGTGGATGACTCCATCGTGCGCGGAACCACCAGCCAGGAGATTGTGCAAATGGCGCGGGACGCGGGCGCCAAAAAGGTTTATCTCGCCAGCGCCGCGCCGCCGGTGCGTTACCCCAAC
>JANNYX010000114.1:0-5051 GCA_031410295.1 Rhodoferax sp. | reverse complement strand
CTACCTCTACCAGGAAGACGTGGCCTTGACCTGGGCCGCCAAGCAGGTCAACCGCTCCATCAAGTGGACCTGCGAGAGGAGCGAGTCTTTCCTCACCGACGCGCATGGCCGCGACCACGTGAGCCACGCCGAAATGGCGATGGACGCCAACGGCAAGTTTCTCGCGATGCGCGTGCACACCGATGCGAATCTGGGCGCGTATTTGTCCACCTTCGGTTCTGCCGTGCCGACGATCCTGTACGCCACGCTGCTGGCCGGCCAGTACACCTGCCCGCAGATCTATGTCGAGGTGGACAGCTGGTTCACGAACACCACGCCGGTGGATGCCTACCGCGGCGCGGGCCGCCCGGAGGCGACCTACCTGCTGGAGCGGCTGGTCACCCGCTGCGCCTGGGACTTGGGCCTGTCGCAGGACGAAATCCGCAAACGCAACTTCATCACCAGCTGGCCCTACCAGACGCCGGTCGCCCTGCAATACGACGTCGGCGACTACCGCGGCGCCATGGACAAAGCCGAAACTCTCGCCGATGTGGCCGGTTTTGCCGCGCGCAAATCCGCCAGCACGGCCAAAGGCCTGAAACGCGGTATCGGTTACAGCAGCTACATCGAAGCCTGCGGCATTGCACCCTCCAACATCGCGGGCGCCCTGGGCGCACGTGCGGGCCTGTTTGAATGTGGTGAAATCCGCGTCAACCCGACCGGCAGCGTGACCGTGTTCACCGGCTCCCACAGCCACGGGCAGGGCCACGAAACCACGTTTGCGCAAGTGGTGGCGGCGCGCCTGGGCATCCCGGTCGAAAACGTCGACGTGGTCCACGGCGACACCGGCCGCGTGCCGTTCGGCATGGGCACTTACGGCTCGCGCTCCATCAGCGTGGGTGGCGCGGCCATCATGAAAGCGCTTGACAAAATCGAGACCAAGGCAAAGAAAATCGCTGCACACTTGATGGAAGCAAGCGATGCCGACGTCGAATTCGCCAACGGGGAATTCACTGTCAAAGGTACCGACAAAAAAGTGCCCTTTGGCAGCGTGGCACTCACCGCCTACGTGCCACACAACTACCCGCTGGACAAACTCGAGCCGGGCCTGAACGAAACCGCGTTTTACGACCCGACCAACTTCACCTTCCCCGCAGGCACCTACATTTGCGAAGTGGAGATTGACCCGGCCACCGGCAAAACGCGCATCGACAAATTCACCGCGGTGGACGACTTCGGCACCATCATCAACCCGATGATCGTCGAAGGCCAAGTGCAGGGCGGCATCGTGCAGGGCATCGGCCAGGCGCTCCTGGAAAACTGCGTCTACGACACCGAAACCGGCCAGTTGTTGACCGGCTCCTTCATGGACTACGCCATGCCGCGCGCCGATGATTTCCCGAACTTCAAGATCGACACCATCTGCACGCCGTGTACCCACAACCCGCTGGGCACCAAAGGTTGCGGCGAAGCCGGCGCGATTGGTTCACCGCCGGCGGTGATCAACGCCGTGCTGGACGCGCTCAAAGATATGGGCGTGAAGGAATTCGACATGCCCGCATCGCCCGCCCGCGTGTGGGAAGCCATTCAGGCCGCCCGCTGACCATCGCATGACGTGCTTCGCACATGACCTCGCGTTGCTTCGATGACAAAATGATCGGCAATGCCCATCATCGAAGCGAAGCGAGGTCATTGAGCGCAGCGAAAGTCATTTCGTCATAAATTGTTAGGAGAAAAACATGTACTCATTCACTCTGGAGCGTCCCACCAGCACCGCCGACGCCGCCAAACTCGCCAGCGCGGGCGCCAAGGTTCTGGCCGGCGGCCAAACCCTGCTGGCCTCGATGAAACTGCGCCTCTCGGACCCGGGCAAACTCGCTGACCTGTCCCTGATCAAAGAGCTCGCCGGCATCAAACGCGACGGTAACAACGTCGTCATTGGCGCGATGACGCGCCATCTCGAAGTGGCCAACAGCGCCGACGTAAAAGCGGCGATTCCGGCGCTGGCCGACCTGGCCGCAAACATTGGTGACCGCCAGGTGCGCGCCATGGGCACGCTGGGCGGCTCAGTGGCCAACAACGACCCCTCGGCCTGTTACCCCAGCGCCGTGTTGGCCCTCAATGCCACAGTGCACACCAACCAGCGCACGATCGCTGCAGACGACTACTTTCAGGGCATGTTCAGCACCGCCTTGAAAGATGGCGAACTGATCACCGCCATCAGTTTCCCGGCGCCGAAAAAAGCCTGCTACATGAAGTTCGTCCAGCCGGCCTCGCGCTTCGCGCTGATCGGTGTTTTTGTTGCGCAGACCGACAAAGGCGTGCGGGTGGCCGTTACCGGCGGCGGCAATGGCGTGACGCGCCACAAGGGCCTGGAGGACGCGCTCAACGCGAGTTTCACCGTGGCGTCGGCCGCAGCGGTCAAAATTGACGCCTCCAATTTGAACGCCGACATCCACGCCTCGGCGGCTTACCGCGCCAACCTGATCAGCGTACAGACGCAGCGGGCCGTGGCGAAAATGTTGGGTTGACCGGCCGGGCTGCAAACAGCGGCGGCGGATTGCAAGATTCGCGCGCTCATGGCTGCATTGACCCAGCCCCGTGTCGGAAGATGCGGGGCTTTTTTGTTGCCTCAATAATTATTACATTAAAAAATAAGCATAAGGCCGTCAAATAATAACAATTGTGTGCTATTTTAAATATAGTAAAATTGAATTTAATTTATACGAAATGTGTATGAATATTCACTATGAACGATAAAATCTCACCTGTGACACCCCCGCTTTTTCTCACCGTTGACGCTCTCATCGACACCTTGAAAGCGGTGGGTTATTTCGCCGACCGCCGCCTGGCCACCGCCGTCTATTTGGCGCTCAAACTGCAACGCCCCTTGCTGCTCGAAGGTGAACCCGGTGTCGGCAAAACCGAATTGGCCAAAGCCCTGAGCGCGGCCCTGCAACGCGCCTTGATCCGCCTGCAGTGTTACGACGGCCTGGAGCAACGCGAAGCGCTGTACGAGTGGAACTACGCGGCGCAGTTGCTGCACATGCGCGCGGCCGAGCTGAAGGACCACAACGCCGCTGACCACAGCGCTGTCGTCGATGTCGAACGCGAGGTTTACCAGGACCGTTACCTGATCCGCCGCCCGCTCTTGCAAGCTCTGCAAGCGCCCGCGCCCGGCGCGGTGTTGCTCATCGATGAAGTTGACCGCGCCGACGAGCCGTTTGAAGCTTTCCTGCTGGAATACCTGGGCGAATACCAGGTCAGCATTCCTGAAATCGGCACGGTGCGGGCCCTGGTGACGCCGGTGACGATCCTCACCAGCAACCGCACGCGCGAGTTGAACGACGCCGTCAAGCGCCGCTGCCTTTACCACTGGCTGGATTACCCCGAGCGCGAACGCGAGCTGGCCATCATCCGCGCGCAGGCGCCCGGCGCCTCTGAAGTTTTGTCGGCGCAGGTGGCCGAATTTGTTGGCCGCCTCAGAAGCGCGCCGTTTGCCAACGCCTTCCAACGCGCACCGGGCATCGCCGAGAGCGTGGAGTGGGCCAAGGCGCTGGTCGCGCTGGACACGCTGGCGATTGACCCGGAAGTGGTCTCCGACACCGCCGGCATCCTCTTCAAGCAGCGTGAAGATGTGGCCGCGCTCACCGCAGACCTGGCGACAGCACTCTTGAAGCCTGCAGAAGCGGCGGCTTGATATCCGTATGCAGCTCGGGGACGCGCGGTCTGGAAAACTGGCTGAAAACATTGCCGGTTTTGGCCGTACTTTGCGGCGCGCCGGTGTGCGGGTCGACCCGTCGCGCATCGCACTGGCGGTCGAGGCAACACAGGCCGTGGGCCTGGCGCAAAAAGAGGATGTGAGTGCCGCGATGGAGGCGGTGATGGTCAGCCGTGAACAAGACCGCCTGGTGTTCCGCGAGTTGTTTGACGCCTATTTCCGCAACCCCGACGTCGCCAATAAACTGCTGGCGCAACTGTTGCCCAGTTCCGAAGGCAAGGCCGAGCCCAACAAACGCCGCCCGCGGGTCAACGAAGCCCTGGCGCCGCAGAAAACCTATGGCAAAGAAGCCAAACCCAAACCCGCCGACAAAGAGCTTGAGTTTGACGCGGCCATGACGGCCAGTGATATGCAGCGCCTCAAGCATGCCGACTTCAATTCACTCTCGGGTTCCGAATACCGCCTGGTTGAGCAGCTCGCCCGCGACGTGCGCCTGCCCTTGCCGCAGTTCACCGCGAGACGCACCCGCCCGTCGGTGAGCGGCGCACGCGTACATTGGCCGGGGGTCATGCACGAGGCCTCACAAACCGGTGGCGAGCTCTTACGCCTGCCGCGCCTGCAACGGCGTGAGCAAGCGCTGCCGCTGCTGGTTCTGGTGGACGTGTCGGGTTCGATGGAGCGTTACGCGCGCCTGCTCTTGGCGTTTTTGCACGCCGCCACGCGCCGCCACATCACGGGCAACGTCAAACGCGATGTGTTCGCCTTCGGCACCCATTTGACCGACCTCACGCCGGCCTTCAAATTTGCCGACACCGACGAGATGTTGGCCCATGCCAGCAGCCTGATCGACGACTTCGCCGGGGGCACCCAGCTTGGTGAGTCGCTGGCCACCTTGCGCCACCAGTATTCGCGCCGCCTGGTCGGGCGGCGCACGCTGGTGTTGATCATTACCGACGGGCTGGACACGGGCGAGCCAGAGGATTTGAAACGTGAACTGGCCTGGCTGCGCCGGCGCAGCCGCCGCCTGTTGTGGCTCAACCCGCTGTTGCGCTTTGACGGGTATAGCCCCATCGCCCGTGGTGCCGCTGTGTTGCACAGTCAGGCTCACGGCATGTTGGCGGTTCACAATGTGAGCAAATTGCAGGACTTGGCCAGCAGCCTGGCTGAGTTGATGAAACGTTAACAACGACCAAGGGACGCCAAAAATGGACATGCAAGGCAGCCGCCAACTCGCCATCACACAGCAACAGGCCTGGGACGCGCTCAACGACCCCGAGGTGCTCAAAGCCTGTATTCCGGGCTGCGACAAAGTCGAAGCCACGGGCGAGAACCAATACGCCATCGGCATGCG
>JANNYX010000113.1:0-5817 GCA_031410295.1 Rhodoferax sp. | reverse complement strand
CTGACGATTACCTGAGCAAACCCTTCAACCCGCGCGAGCTGCTGGCGCGCATCCACGCCGTGTTGCGCCGCCGCCCCGCCGTGGAAGCACCAGGCGCACCTTCGAGCGAAAATGAAACCGTGCAGTTTGGCCCGTTTGCGTTTGACCTGGGCGCGCGCACCTTGCACAAGTCAGGTACTGAGCTGCCGCTGACAACCGGAGAATTTTCCATGCTCAAGGCCCTGGTGCGGCACCCGCGCCAGCCACTGTCGCGGGAAAAACTGGCGCAGTTGGCGCGCGGCCGTGAATTTGAGCCTTTTGACCGAAGCCTGGACGTTCAGGTATCGCGCCTGCGCAAGTTGGTGGAGATTGACGCCGCTTCGCCACGTTATATCCAGACCGTTTGGGGCGTGGGGTATGTTTTTGTTCCCGATGGCGCGGCCGAAACCAGGCAGATGGCGGCGTAACCAGGCGGCGAAGCCGACCGCCCTGACACCGCTTTGGAACTGTTCAACATCCTGACACCGCTTGCACGCAAAAGTCCTGCCCCCGCTTGACGACAGCGGCATGATGCCGCTGGAGACCATGCCCGCGCCGCTGGGCATGCGCAGGCGCAAGGGCTTGAGCCTGTTTTGGCGCACCTTCTTCATGCTCGCCCTGCTGCTTTTGGGCAGCATCGCGGCCTGGCTGCAAACCCTGCGCTCGCTGGAACTCGAACCACGGGCGGTTCAAACCGCCCAGCAAATCGCCTCGTTGGTCAACTTAAGCCGCGCCGCGCTGATTCATTCTGACGCCATCGCCCGTGTTTCGCTGATCAAAACCATGACCGAACAAGAGGGTGTGCGGATTTTTCCACGCGAACCTGCTGACAAATTTGAACCTTTTGATACCGATGACCTGAGCCAGCGCATCGCCAGGGAACTGGTACGCCGCCTGGGTGGGGGCACCGTGGTGGCCAACAGTGTCAACGGCGAAGACGGCCTGTGGGTCGGTTTTTCGATCCAGGACGACCGCTACTGGATGCAGACCGACCGGGCCCGATTTGCTCCGGCGACCGGAGCCACCTGGATGATCTGGCTGATTACCGCTGCGGCGCTGTCGCTGGCTGGCGCCGCCTTGATTGCACGGCTGATCAACCGCCCGCTGAAAAACCTGTCCTTTGCCGCCAGCCGCGTGCGTGAGGGCGACATGAGCGCGGGGCTGGACGAGCAGGTCACGACCAGCGAAATCCGCGAGGTCAACATCGGCTTCAACCGCATGGCTGAGAAGTTGTCAAAAATCGACCAGGACCGCGCCATCATGCTGGCCGGCATTTCGCACGACCTGCGCACGCCACTGGCGCGCCTGCGGCTGGAGAC
Organism: Rhodoferax sp.; assembly: GCA_031410295.1. GTDB lineage: Bacteria > Pseudomonadota > Gammaproteobacteria > Burkholderiales > Burkholderiaceae_C > JANYCG01. The sequence goes on along the minus strand of JANNYX010000113.1, from coordinate 4,480 downwards.
TGAAATGAGCGTGGCCGACAGCGAGGCGCGCGCGCACATGGCCGCCGACATCGAACAGCTCGATTCGGTGATCGACAAATTCCTGGACTATGCGCGCCCGGACGATGTTGACCTGGTCCCGGTACGTTTGAACGATGTCATTGACGGCTGCTTGTATGCGGTCAAGGACTATCCCGACCTGAAAGTGAAACTGGACCTGCCGCCCGACATCATCGTGCTGGCCGACGAGGTGGAGCTTGGCCGGGTCATTGGCAACCTGGTTGAAAACGCCCGGCGCTACGGCAAGTCCGTACAAAGCGGCATTACCCTTATTGACATTGCTGCCCGTGAACGCGACCAGTGGGTGTTGCTCAAAGTGCGCGACCATGGGCAGGGTGTCGCACCCGAAAGTCTGGCGGAACTCACCAAGCCCTTCTTTCGGGGCGACAAGGCGCGCACGGCAGCCAATGGGGCCGGTCTTGGCCTGTCAATCTGCGAAAAAATGCTGCAGCGCATGGGCGGAAAATTCAACCTGGTCAACGCCAGCACGGGTGGCCTGGCCGCCCACATCAAGTTGCAGCGCCCGCACGGCAGTTGGGTTGGCGCAAAACCCAGTGTCCAGTCGGGCGAAAGCCTGTTTCCTTAAGTCCGTTCAGGCAAAATTCAGCCAAAAATCAACACCGCAGCACGGGCTTCGATGGCCTGTCCCAAACCCACCGGCCCCATTTTTTCAGCAGTCTTGGCTTTCACGTTGACCTGATCAAGAGCCACTGACAGGGCTCTCGCAATCGATTGGCGCATCGGAAGAATGTGGTCTGCAAGGCGCGGCGCCTGGGCAATCACCGTGCTGTCGATATTGCCGATGTCGAACCCGGCCGCGCGCACCCGCCCGGCCGCTTCTGACAGCAGCACCAGCGAGTCGGCGCCTTTGAACCTGCCATCGCTGTCGGGAAAGTGTTGGCCAATGTCGCCCAGTGCAGCAGCGCCCAGGAGCGCATCGGTGATGGCATGCAGCAAGGCGTCGGCGTCGGAGTGGCCCAGAAGTCCCAAATGGAAAGGGATGTGCACGCCTCCCAGCATCAACTTGCGGCCCGGCACCAGCGCATGGATGTCCCAGCCCTCGCCGATGCGGGGCACCATTCGTCGGGCACTGGGGATTGGCTCAGTTGGGGTCATCTATGGCTTGTGAACAGTGGCACTACGGGTAGTCGTAAGGCGCAGGCGCCGATTGTCGTTCGACCTGCGCAACGGGCGCGCCCGGCTTTTGGCGCGACCGCAAAATGTGTTGGGCCACAGCAAAATCTTCTGGATAGGTCACCTTGAAATTCTGCGCACTGCCCACCACCAACAAGGGGTGCAGGCCGATCGCCTCCATCGCGCTGGACTCATCGGTCGCCTGGCTGCCGGCCAGTGCCAGTGCGTCGCGCAATTGCCCCAGGCGAAACATCTGTGGCGTCTGGGCCAACCATTTGCCAGCGCGGTCAATGGTTGTGTCAACGCGCCCGCCCTGTTGACTTTTCAACGTATCCGACAACGGCAACGCAAGCAGGCCGCCCACCGCGTCATCCCGGCAGGCGGTGATCAGCGTGGTGATTTGAGCTGGCGTGACCAGACATCGCGCGGCGTCATGCACCAGCACCCAGTCATTCAGCGCCGCGCCTTGGGCCACCAGCGCATTTAGTCCGTTCAGCACGCTGTTTGCCCTCGTAGCACCTCCACAATCAGCTATAAATAAAGGAGCACCCGGCAACGTCGCCGAATTGAAGAAGGTATCGCCCGCCGCCACCACCACCAACACGCCAGATAGTTCACTCACCGCAGCCAACGCTGCCAGGGTGTGCAGTGCCATCGGTTTGCCAGCTACGGGTTGGTATTGTTTGGGCTGCGTGGTCGCCGCCCGGCTGCCGCTTCCGGCGCACGGCACGACGGCCCAAAGACGTGTTTGGCAGGGCTGATGGGCGACAAAATGGGTCATGCAAGGGGGTGCGTCAGGCCCTATTCTAAAATCCACCAGACCACCCCTCGTTTCGAAACGCGGGGTGTTTGTTATTTGTGCTGCTTTTTCGCCCTGCGAATGCATTGGAATTGATGGACCTCCCCAAACTCAAAAGCGGTCAGCGCTTCACGCTGCCGCGCCCGCCCGGTTCTGCCGACGCCCTTCTGATGGCGCGCCTGGGAGCGCGGGAAAAGGCCGCAGGCAAGTTGCTCGCCATCGTCACGGTCGACGCGACCGACGCCCAGCGCCTGATGGATGAAATCAGCTTTTTCGAGCCGGATCTGCGCTGCGCGCTGTTCCCTGACTGGGAAACCCTGCCCTACGACACCTTTTCGCCGCACCAGGATTTGATCTCGGAGCGGCTGGCAACCCTGTGGCGCATCCACAACCGGGTGGGTGGGCGCGACAAGGAGAGCGGCGCGGATGTGGTCGTGATTCCGGCCACCACGGCGCTGTACCGCCTGGCGCCACCGTCGTTTCTGGCCGGCTACACCTTCGCCTTCAAAGTCAAACAGAAACTGGACGAAGCCAAATTCCGCTCCCAACTCACCCTGGCCGGATACAGCCACGTGACGCAGGTCGTCAGCCCCGGCGAATACGCCGTGCGCGGCGGTTTGATCGACCTTTTCCCCATGGGCAGCCCGGTGCCCTACCGCGTTGACCTGTGGGACGACGAGATCGACAGCATCCGCACCTTTGACCCGGACAGCCAGCGCAGCCTGTACCCGGTGCCCGAAGTGCGCCTGCTGCCCGGGCGCGAGTTCCCGATGGACGACGCCGCCCGAAACAAATTCCGCAAGCGCTGGCGCGAGCTGCTTGAAGGCGACCCGACCAAAAGCCGCATCTACAAGGACATCGGCATTGGCGTGGCCACGGCCGGCATTGAGTATTATTTGCCGCTGTTTTTTGACGACACCGCCACGGTGTTTGACTACCTCAGCAGCGGCGGTGTTGGGGGCAACGAAGCAGCCGCCACCCTGGTGCTGCACAGTGACCTGGAATCAGCGTTCCAGCGGTTTTCGCAGGACACGCGTGAGCGTTACCGGCTGGCGCAAGGCGACCCACAGCGCCCCGTGTTGCCGCCCGAAGCGCTGTTTTTGAGCAGTGAGCAATTTTATGCGCGAGCCAACGCGCATGCACAGCTGGCGATCAGGCAAGGTAAGCCAGAGGCCAGCCAGGACTCGGCGTTTGCAGAATTCGAAGCGCTGCCCGCCTTGACGGTGGTGCGCGGCGCCGAGGACCCGCTGGCCGCCCTCAAAACCCATGCCCGCAACACGCAGCAGCGCCTGCTGATCCTGGCAGAGAGCGACGGCCGGCGCGAGAGTTTGCTGGACTTCCTGCGGGCTTCAAATTTAAGTCCACCCGCATTTGACTCTCTGGCTGAATTCCAGGCCTCGGACGAAAAATTTGGCATTGCCACATCGCTCTTGAACACCGGCTTCAGCTGGCTTGAAGCCGAGGGTTCGCGTGGCGGTGGCATTGATTTCATCACCGAGACCGAGCTCTTTGCCGCGGGTGCAACGTCCAGGCGTCGCAAAAAGCAGGAACAGGTGACCGACGTCGAAGCCCTGATCAAGGACTTGAGCGAGCTCAATGTGGGCGACCCGGTAGTGCACAGCGCTCACGGCATTGGGCGCTACAAGGGCCTGGTGAACCTGAACTTGGGGCAGGTTCAAGCCAACGGCGAGCCGGAAGTCCAGGAGTTTCTGCACCTTGAATACGCTGACAAGGCCACGCTTTACGTGCCGGTGAGCCAGCTGCAATTGATCAGCCGCTACACCGGCGTGAGCGCGGACGAAGCGCCACTGCACCGCCTGGGCAGTGGCCAGTGGGAAAAAGCCAAACGCAAGGCAGCCGAGCAGATCCGCGATTCTGCGGCCGAGCTCCTGAACATCTACGCCCGCCGCGCCGCACGTGAGGGCCACTCCTTCCGCTTCTCGGCAAGCGACTACGAAACCTTTGCCAACGCCTTCGGGTTTGAAGAAACCGCAGACCAGAAAGCCGCCATCCATGCGGTGATCCAGGACATGATCAGCCCGCGCCCGATGGACCGCCTCATCTGCGGCGATGTCGGCTTCGGCAAAACCGAAGTTGCCTTGCGCGCTGCTTTCGTGGCCATCACCGGCGGCAAACAGGTCGCCTTTCTGGCGCCCACCACGCTGTTGGCCGAGCAGCATTACCAGACGCTGGTGGACCGCTTCTCCATGTGGCCGGTGAAAGTCAGTGAAGTGTCACGTTTTCGCTCTGCCAAGGAAGTGACGGCTTCGCTCAAGGGCCTTGCCGACGGCACCGTGGACATCGTCGTCGGCACCCACAAACTGCTCTCTGAATCGACCAAGTTCAAGGACCTGGGGCTTCTCATCATCGACGAAGAACACCGCTTCGGCGTGCGTCATAAAGAGGCCATGAAAGCGCTTCGCGCCGAGGTCGATGTGCTCACACTCACCGCCACGCCGATCCCGCGCACCTTAGGCATGGCGTTGGAGGGTCTGCGCGATTTAAGTG
>JANNYX010000112.1:0-3795 GCA_031410295.1 Rhodoferax sp. | reverse complement strand
AAACCATGTCTTGCTGAATTGGCAAAGTCCACACAGTATGTGGTGGTTAAACCCGCTTGACTGGCTGGCAGCCGATTTGAGGCCGAGCGGTTTACTGGCGGGCTATGATGCCCGTCCCACCGCGCGTCACCGTTCAACACCTCCATGGCAGGCATCCACATCACCGACATCGAGTCCGCCATCAACTACTGGCGCGACAAATCGCCCTCGCCCGACGGTTATTCGCTCGCCCGCGAGACGCGCGCGCTGGCCGAGGTTTACGCCACGATGGTGTTTTTTCACGAAACCGAGGCCGACGAATTCAGCTTCCCCAAAACCGCTTACGCTGCTTGGCTGGCCTGGTACGAGACCACGCCCGACACGCCCTGCATCGCGATTTGTTCAACCAGCCAGGGCGACCCGACCTGCAAAGGCTGCGGCCGCAGTTTTGAGGAAGTCCAGCGCTGGACCGAAATGCGCCCGGCCGAAAAACGCCAGACCTGGCGGCGCATCACGATGCAGGGCAGCGCCTGGCGTTTCAACAAATACGCCGAACGTGCCGCCGAACGTGTGGCCGAGCAGCGCGCGGCGCGCCACGCCGGGGCAATTGATCCGCCGCGAGCCTGAGCATTTGACGGATTCCATGGCCACGACTGGGCTGTAGTAGGCGCGCCGACGACGACAGTGCGCAAGCATCGGCTAGGGAATCTCTGCAAAACCCAGCCAACCGCTGAGTGCTGCGAAACGTTGAATATGGATGAAACAAATCAGTTTTGCCACCACAGGATTTGAGTTGATCACCAAGAGGACTCGCAAACGTGTGTTTCTCGATGAGATGGACCTGGTGGTGCCGTGGACGGAACTGGTGGGCTTGATCCAACCATTTGCATCGGGTGGTACAGGCCCCAAAGGCGGGCGGCCCTCGTTTCCTGTGGAGACCATGCTGCGCATTCACTTCCTGCAACAGTGGTTTGGATTGTCTGACCCGGCCATGGAAGAGGCCCTGCACGATGTTTCGCTGTACTGCGAATTTGCAAGGCTGGACCCCGGTGCCATGCGCTTGCCCGACGAATCCACCATTCTGAGATTCCGCCACCTGCTCGAAGAAAACAACCTCAGCATCCAACTGCTGGCCACCATCAATGCCACCCTGGCCACCAAAGGCCTGATGCTCAAGACCGGCACGGTAGTCGACGCCACCCTGATTGCAGCGCCCAGCTCTACCAAGAACAGCACAGGGGGACGTGACCCCGAGATGCACCAGACCAAGAAGGGCAACCAGTGGCACTTCGGCATGAAGGCGCATATTGGCGTGGATGCAGATTCCGGCCTGGTGCATACCGTGATAGGCACGGCTGCCAACGTCAACGACGTGACACAGGGGCATGGGCTGCTGCACGGTGATGAAACCGTAGTCTTTGCTGATGCGGGCTATCAGGGTGCGACCAAGCGCGCCGAGGCCACTGGTGTGGACTGGCATGTGGCCATGCGCCCTGGCAAGCGAAGGGTACTGGATAAAAACTCCCCATGGGGTAGTTTGCTGGACAAGGCTGAGCAGATGAAGGCCAGCGTACGCGCCAAGGTGGAGCACCCGTTTCGGGTCATCAAGTGCCAGTTCGGATTCACCAAGGTTCGCTACAAGGGCCTGGCCAAGAACACGGCGCAGCTGATGACGCTGTTTGCGCTGAGCTATTTGTGGATGGCTCGCAGGCAACTTCTGGGGGCGCAGGGATGAGTGCGCCTGCAAGGCGGGCAAGCGCCCGCCAGAGGCCTGAAAAGGCAGCAATTCAGCGCATGACTGCTGAAAAAATCGGTGAAAGAGCGCTCGCTGTTTCATTGGGCGAACTTTTAACCGTCAACTCTCGCTCAAGCGGGGGTTGTGCAGACCTTCCCTAGGAGGCGCAACGCCCTACAGCCCAGTCGTGGCCATGGAATCATTTCCAGCGCAGGGGCTCGATGTCTACGTTGCGGCTGCCGTCGCCGAGCATCAACACACCCTCCTGCACCGTCGCCTGCAACTGCATGCTGCGTTGCGCCAGCGCAATCAGCGCCTGCGACTGCACGGCGGGAACGCGCCAGACGCAGAGTTTCTGCGGCCGGGAGAGTTTGTTCTCCATGGTTTTCCACCAGATGTCGGCCGCGGCGCTGACGCAGTACAACACCACCTCATCGGCCTTGCCACAGGCCTTGATCAGGGGTTTGTCTTCCGGCTGGCCGACTTCGATCCACAAGCGTTTGCGCCCGGTGTAATCGGTCAGGCAAACGTCGGGTTCGTCCGGGCTGGAGAGGCCCGCGCCGAAAGTCAACACGCCGTCGCCGCCACACACCGATTGCAGTTTGTGCGCCTGCAAGGCCAGGGCGACCAGGCGCAGCATCATGCGTTCGTCGGTTTCGCTCGGATGGCGCGCCAGCGTCAACGCGTGGTCGGCGTAGTAGCCGTTGTCAATGTCGGCAATTTGCAGGCTGGCTTTGAAGATGGTGGATTTGAGGGCCAAGGGACAAGCAGAGAAGGGGCAAGGGGCGAGTCAAACTCGTCGGGTGAAAGGTCGCGAAAACCGAGTAAATATCGTTCTAAAAAGATTTAAAAATGATTATACTTAAATTATAATCATTTTTAATATAAATAATATAGCAAAGAAATGTTATTATTAGACGGCCTTATTCGAGAGAATTTGTATGAAATAAAATCATACTCTTTTTGCCAGCGCCGGCGCCATGCCAATATAGCTCGCTGGCGTCATGGCCAGCAGGCGTACTTTGTCGGCTTCGGGAATTTCGAGTCCGCTAATGAAACCCTGCATCAACTCACGTGACATGGTCGCGCCGCGGGTGAAGGCCTTGAGTTGTTCGTAGGGCTCGGGCAGGCCGTGGCGGCGCATCACGGTTTGAATCGGCTCGGCCAGCACCTCCCAGGCGGCGTCCAGATCCGCGGCGATGGCCACCTCATTGATTTCGAGTTTGTTCAGACCAGCCAGGAGCGATTGGTATGCCAGCACCGCGTAACCCAGGGCCACGCCCATGTTGCGCAGCACCGTGCTGTCAGTCAGGTCACGCTGCCAGCGGGAGACCGGCAGTTTTTCGCTCAGGTGGCGCAGCAGCGCGTTGGCCAGGCCCAGGTTGCCCTCGGCATTTTCAAAGTCGATCGGGTTGACTTTGTGCGGCATGGTGGAGGAGCCGACCTCGCCGGCCTTGAGTTTCTGCTTGAAATAACCCAATGAAACGTAGCCCCAGACGTCGCGACTCCAGTCGATGAGGATGGTGTCGGCGCGCGCCACGGCGTCAAAAAATTCAGCCATGTAGTCGTGTGGCTCAATCTGGATGCTGTACGGCTGGAAGCTCAGGCCCAGGCCGCGCACGGCGCCGTTGGAGCCGGCGCCCAGCTCGTCGGTTTCGACCACACGGCGCGCGAAGGCCTCCCAGTCGAAGTCGGGCCAGGCCGACAGGTGGGCGTTGTAATTGCCCACGGCGCCATTCATTTTGGCCAGCAGTTTGACACTGGCGATCTTGTCGCGGGCATGGGCCAGGCGCACCACCACGTTGGCGATCTCTTTGCCGACCGTGGTCGGGCTGGCCGTCTGGCCATGCGTGCGGGCGAGCATCGGCTCGGCCGCATGCAGGTGCGCCAGCGCGCGCATCTGGTCGATCAGCTTGTCGTGCGCGGGCAGCACGACTTTTTCACGGCCGTTTTTCAGCTGCAGCGCGTGGCTGGTGTTGTTGATGTCTTCGCTGGTGCAGGCGAAGTGCACAAACTCGCTGGCGCCCTGCAGCTCAGGCCGGGCCTCGAACTTCGACTTGATCCAGTATTCGACTGCCTTC
>JANNYX010000111.1:0-12841 GCA_031410295.1 Rhodoferax sp. | reverse complement strand
CGGCCACCTCCACGATCAGTTCCTGTTCAATCACGTGGGCGTCTTCCTCCAGCTTGCGCGCCACGCGCCAATCCTGCGTGAAAACCACCAGGCCGCTGGCGGCGGTTTCCAGGGCAAGGCAAGCGCTGAGTTTGGCAAAGTGGCGCTTGAGCGGGCGAATGGCGGACGCGTCATCCGCCGCATGGGTGTCGGGCTTGAGCAAAGCTTGCGCAGGTTTCACCCGTTGGTGGGCCTGGCCGGGCAGGGCCAGGGTGTCAAAACCCGCAGGTTTGTGCAGCAGCAGGGTGATGGCCGCCAGCTCCAGCAGGCTGGCCTGGGGGTCGATTTCGACCTTTTGGCGGGCTACCCGGAACATGGGTTCCTCCATCACCTGGCCGTCCACAATGACCCAGCCGCCTTGGATGTATTTCTCGGCGTCATTGCGCGAGCAGGCTTTGAGCGCCATGACACATTTGGACAGGCGCTGGCTGTCGCCTTGGGCCGCAGGCGGGGTGGCCTGGCTGTCTTTGGCCGGTCCTTTTTGTAGGACTTGCCGGCGGGGGCGGGGTTCTGCGATCATTGGGGCCATGTTAACGCCCGATCCGACCACAGCCGAGCCGCGCATCCACGGTTTTCATGCCCACGTGTATTTCAATGCGCAGACCGTGGCGCAGGCGCGCGCCCTGTGCGAAGCCGCCGCCAAACGTTTCCCCCTCAAAATGGGCCGTGTGCATGAAAAACCGGTCGGCCCGCACCCCGACTGGAGCTGCCAGCTGGCCTTCAAACCAGCCTTGTTTGGCGAGGTGATTCCGTGGCTGGCGATGCACCGCGGCGGCCTGGTGGTGTTCATCCACCCGATCAGCGACTCCGACTTGGTCGACCACCGCGACCGCGCGATCTGGATGGGCGCGGTGCGGTCGCTGGACTTGAGTGTGTTGCCGGATACGCCCGGAGATTATGACCTATAAAATAGTTCATAATATAAAATTAGTAAAAAAATGATTAAATTAATTAAATTTTTACTACTATTAAAATAGCTAATAATTTATATTATTTGACGGCCTTTATGCGATTTTGTTCTCGTCAATTTTTTGTATATATATTATTTCAAGATGGACTGCCGATCCAGCGCCGCCGGTAGCTGATTCGTCGCCCTAGGCGCTGTCGAAATCGTTGCCCGTGCACAGCCCCAGGGAAGTGCCTAAACCATCGCCTGCAATCGCTGCACGTGCGCCAGCAGTGAGCGTTTGGCCACCGGCCACAAACGCGTGGGCACGTCGTCGTAAGCTTTTTCCACCCAGTCGTCCAGGCTGCCATTCGGGTCGGCCTGCATCACCTGCAAAATTTTCGCTTCACGTTTCAGGCGGTGCGCCTTGAGCTGGGCGATGGCGCCTGTCGCATCACCGAGCACGTAGCCGTGCGCCGGCAGGATGAAGTTGATCTGGTGTTCAGCGCAGGCGGCAGTCAGCGCATCGAGTGACTCCAGGTAAGCCGTCATTTCGCCGTCGGGCGGGTTCACCACCGTGGTGCTGCCGTTCAAGATGTGGTCGCCGCTGAATAGCAGGCCATCCTCCAGCAGCGCCAGGCACAGGTGGTTGGCGGCGTGGCCGGGTGTGAAGACGACCTTCAGCGTGTGTGTCACCCCGCCTTGCGGGTTGCTGGCGGAAAGCTGCAACTGCTCCTGATCCAATAACGCACGGTCGGGCGTGAACTGCGAATATTCATTCGCCGTAGCCGCGCTGGGCAATCCCAGAATCGGCGGCAGGCCCTTGGGCGTGCGGTCGGGCGACTGCGCACACAGGGTTTGCAAGGGCTTGGCCCCGGGTGAATGGTCCAGGTGGGAATGGGTGCAGACAATCAGCCGGATATCGCCGCCCGCCGCCTGCCACAAACGCTCAATGTGTTCCGGCTCGTTGGGCCCCGGGTCAATGGCGATGTAACCTGTGTGCGGGTCGCCCACGAGATAACTGTTGGTGCCGGGGCCGGTCATGGCGCCAGGGTTGGGCGCCGTCAGGCGCATCACGTTTTTCAAAAGACGTACGGGAGCGTTGGTGCCCCAATCGAGGTGGTGCACGATCTGCCCGTCGGGGCTGACCAGTTCCAGCTCGCCATAAGGCTGCTCGTGCTCCATATAACGCTCTTCGCGGCCTTCCAGAAGTCCGGCGCGCGGGCAACTGGTCCACAGCGGCTGCTCGGTGGCGGCGCAGGCGTGCAATACGGCGGCCACCGTGGCAAACGCCTGCAGGCGCTCCAGTGTGCGGATGGTCGGGAAGATGATGAAAAAGTCGCCGTCCTTGTGGCGCTGCAAGGCGTCCACCGGCCGCACCCACACCGGTTCGAACTGCTCGGTTTCATCGGCCACGGGCGCTTGCCCCTCGGGCATGCGCGCCACCAGAAACGGCACGTCAAAGCGGCGCGACAAATCGCGGTCGGTGATCCAGTGCGCCAGCACGAAGACTTCATCGGCAGCGAGGGTCAAACCGCGCGCCGCGCATTGGGCAATGAAGGGCTGCTGGCGCTCCAAGGCGGCGATGTCACTCGAATCCGCCATTGAGCCATCGGCGTGCCGGGCGAACAACACGCCGAGCTCTTCAAAACTCTCGCGGATGGCGGCGATGGCTTGCGTCAAATGCAAATCAGACTGGGTGGCGCGGCGCAGCGCCTGCTGGTGCGATGCCGCGTCCAGCGCGTCAACACCGCCCCCCGGAAACACATAAGCGCCGGGCGCGAAACTGGCCGTCATCGAGCGGCGTGTCATCAGCACTTCCACACCGTTGGCGCCGTCCCGCAGCAGCAAGACGGTGGCGGCCGGGCGTGGCGTGGCGGGCTCGCGCTGAGTGTGCAGGAGTTGGGAAGGGCGGGGCATGGTTTGATTTTGCCTGAATGGCGAATTTTTAACCTTGCAATTCTTCCAAACTATGGAGTAATTGCAAGGATGTTTAACCGCCAAGCATTCACTGAACTGGACGACCCGGTGGCCTTTTTTGCAGCGCTTGCCAACCCGTTGGTGATTCTGGACGAAGAGCAGCGCATGCCCGGCCAGGCGCTGTGGGCGGTGGAGATCAAACGTTCCAGCGCGCCCGTGTTGAGCAAAGGTTTCCATCTGGGCTGCGCGGACGTCGCCGCCACCCGAAGGCTGGCCGTCAGCAGCGCCAACGCCGTCTTCCCGATGGCGGGCGGCGTGGAGCATGTGCCGCTGCTGGACTTGATGCGGCAGCTTCTGTAGCCAGCAGCCCGTGCAGGGGAAGGGCGTCAGGGAGGGCTTCCATTTGACGCGACGGCGGCGTAGCATCAGCCACGCGGACCTTCCCGCTTTAACGGAGAAACTGTCATGCCCATCTACATGGTTCAAGCGTCTTACGCAGCCCAGGCAACCGCCTCCATGGTCAAAACCCCGCAAGACCGGGCGGCGGCCATCAAACCGATGATCGAACGCATGGGCGGCAAACTGCAAGACCTGTGGTTCTGCTTTGGCGAATACGACATCGTGGCCATTGCCGAAATGCCGGACAACGTCTCCGCCGCCGCCATGGCCATGGCCATCGGCTCCAGCGGCGCCATGAGCGCCTACCGCACCACCCCGCTTATGACCTCCGCTGACGCCAAGGAGGCCATGAAGAAAGCCGGCGGCGTGGGGTATTCCGCGCCGAAATAAGGCGAGCCAGTCTTCTCGATTGCCGGTGCCTACCCAGCACGGCAAACCGGGCAAACCACACACAACGCCGGATATAAGGACGCCGCCGATCAGCCCAGCAAACACCGAGCCCACAGCTCTTGTCATCCGGGAGGCATACATATTGGGCTTTTGGGTGTAACGCGTTGCGGTAGCGGTCGCACGTGCACCAACAAAAATTCCGCGACCACCCCCGAGTCTTCAGGCACGAATTTTTAGCTTCGCCAGTAAACCGTGGCCGTGCGGAACTTCCGCCCCAAAACCGCATGCGTATGGCCCGTTCGCCGCGCGGGGGTGGCACAAGGCTCGGTGTCAACTACGCCACCAAAAATACGCCACCAAAAATTGGCAAGCAAATTAATCCCGGGCCGTAATCCCCAGCGGCACCAAAATCCGCGCCACCATGTTGTAAGCGGCGATGGCGGTGGTGATCTCGACGATCTGCGTGGTGTCGAATTGCGCTTTCATCTTCGCGAAGACCGCATCGCTGACGCGCACGTCCAGCGTTACCTGCACGGCGTATTCGATCACGGCGCTTTCCTCCAAACCCAGCGCGGCGTCGGCCACCACGCCGCGTGGGTGCGCGCTGATGAAGCGGTTCAAGGCATCTATTTCGGCTTGGCTGCCGCCGGCCGTCAAAAAATCCGGCACATGGTGCACGTACTCATAATCCGCGCCGGTGAGCAGCGCCACCGTGAGGATGCCCAACTCACGCAGTTTGCGGCTGGTTGGCAATTGCGTGCGCACGGCGCCCAGGTAGACGTTCCAGCCGCGCGCGATGGGCTCGCTCCACAACAACACCTTGTCGAGCTGGATCAATTCGCCGCCGCGGCGCTTTTTGACGGCGTCCACCAGGTCGGCGGGTTGGGGCTTTTGTTCGGCGGTCCAGTCGGGAATTCTCATGGTGTTGTCTCCGTAACGGTTGGTGGCAGTGGGTTGCCGTGGGCCCTGAGGATAAAGGGATAATTCGGCGCATGCGGATTCACTTCACAAAAATGCAAGGCGCAGGCAACGATTTTGTCGTGCTCGACGAGACCGCCCGAAAACTGAATTTGCGCGCCGCGCACTACCGCTTCCTGGCAGACCGGCATTTTGGCGTCGGGGCGGACCAGATTCTTACCGTGTTGCCGTCGCCCGCGCCGGGTGTTGATTTCGAATACAAAATCCACAACGCCGATGGCGGCGAAGTCGAGCAGTGCGGCAACGGCGCTCGCTGTTTTTTGAGCTTCGTGCGCATGCGCGGGCTCACCGGCAAACACACGGTCAAGGTGCAAACCATGAACCGCCTGCTGGAGCTGCAAGCGCAGGCAGACGGGCAGGTCACGGTGGACATGCAGGCGCCGGTGTTTGATTTGGTCAGGATTCCGTTTGTGCCGCCGGGCCTGCCGGCGCAAGTTGACGATGCCTGGCAAGCCTGGCCTTTGTTGCTGGACGGACGGAAATCAGACCGGTCCGACAACGGCATTGTTTCGGTGGCCGTGGTCTCCATGGGCAACCCGCATGCGGTGATGTTGGTGGAAGACGTCGACAGGGCGCCGGTGGCTTCGGTCGGGCCGCGGGTGCAGCGCCACAGCGCCTTTCCTGAAGGGGTGAACGTCGGCTTCATGCAGGTGCTCGGGCGCGCCCACATACGCCTGCGTGTGTACGAGCGCGGCGCTGGCGAGACGCTGGCCTGCGGCACCGGCGCCTGCGCGGCAGTGGTCTGCGGCATTCGTTTGGGGCTGCTGGATTCAAGTGTGCTGGTGCAAACGCGCGGCGGCCCGCTCACGGTAAGCTGGGACAACCATAGCGACAATGCCCCGGTGCTGATGACCGGCCCGGCCACCCTGGTTTTTGAAGGCGACATTGACGTCCCCGAGCACCTTTGACCCTTCTGAGCGCACACTGAATACCCCCTATGAACAACCAACTGCCCCCGCCCATCACCGAAGACGACATCGCCAACTACCTCGTCAACACGCCCGATTTTTTTGAGCGCCACGCCGAGCTCTTGGGCAGTGTGCAGCTGACCAGCCCGCACGGCAAACGCGCGGTGAGCCTGCAGGAGCGCCAGGCCGAAATGTTGCGCGACAAGATCAAGGCCGTCGAGCACCGCGTGATGGAGATGCTCCGCCACGGCAGTGAAAACACCCTGTTGTCAGACAAACTCCTGGCCTGGACACGCAGCCTGTTTCTGGCCGCCGATTCGGCCTCCATGCCGGAGCTCATCGCCAACGAGGTGCGCGATCATTTCCTCGTGCCGCAGGTGGCCATCAAGGTCTGGGATGTCGAGCCGACGCTGCAAGGCGCGGCGTTTGCCAAAGGCGTCAGCGACGACGCCAAACTGTTTGCCTCCAGCCTGATGGAGCCGTTTTGTGGCCTCAACACCGGTTTTGAGGCGGTGAGCTGGCTGCCCGAGCCACACACTGCGCTGTCGGTGGCGCTGTTGCCGTTGCGCCTGCCTTCCGCTGCGCCGGCTGCGCTGGCCAGATCGGCCACGCCAGCCGCGCCAGCCTTCGGCCTCTTGGTGCTGGCCTCCAGCGACGCGCAACGTTTCAACAGCAATATGGGCACCGATTTCCTGCAGCGCATCGGCGAGATCGCCAGCGCGGCTTTGTCGCGCCTGCGTTAGCAGGTGTCGGGATTGATGCGGTGGAAATTGGGGTCAGGGGGGCAAAATTGGGGTCGGATCGCAATATCGCTGCGAAGCGAAGCAAAGCACCCGTTGGGCGGGCGATCAGCCCGGCGAATTTGGGCTCTGACCCCAATTTAGCCCCCCTGACTCCAATTTCTGGCGCATCAAGCACGGGCGACGAAATGGTCGCTGGTTATCTCAGCCATTGCCGCGTTGAAAAACGCCTCGCCGCGCGCACCGTCGAGCTCTACACGCTGGACTTGCAAAAACTCGTCGAGTTCGCTGAAAAAGCCAAGGTGGCGCTGCTGCAGGTGCAAACCAGCCACATCCGCCAGTGGGCGGCGCGCATGCACGCGGGGGGCCGCAGCCCACGCGGCATTGCCTTGATCCTCTCGGGCTGGCGCGGTTTCTACGCCTGGCTGGGGCGCGAAAGCCGGGTCAGCCAGAACCCGGTGATCGACGTGCGCGCTCCCAAAGCGTCCAAACCCCTGCCCAAGGCGCTCAGTGTTGACGACGCGGTGCAACTGGCCAGCTTCAAAAGCGCTTCCAACTCACCTTGGCTGGAAGCGCGCGACGCCGCCATCGTCGAGCTGCTCTACGGCAGCGGCCTGCGGGTGAGTGAACTTACCGGCCTGGATGTCGCTGCCAGCAAAAACGCACGCGGCTGGCTCGACCTGCAAGGCGGCTACGCGCACGTGCTGGGCAAAGGCGCGAAACACCGCAGCGTGCCGATGGGCGTTAAAAGCATCGAGGCGGTGCGCGCCTGGCTGGCTGTGCGGGCGCAGGGTGCGCGCGGTGCGGGCGCCGCGGCGGTACAAACTTACGCGCCCGCGCACGTGCGAGCTGACGTGGCGGTTCATGTGCAAACTCAGGTGAAAGCTGACGTGAAACCCGACGTAAAAGCTGACGTAAAAGCTGACGTAAAAGCTGACGCGAATGTGGCGTTGTTCATCGGCCAAAACGGCACCCGCCTGACGGCCCAGTCGATCTGGCAACGCCTGCGCAGTCGCAGCCAACACGCCGGCCTGCCGATGCCGGTGCACCCGCACATGTTGCGCCATTCGTTTGCCAGCCTCGTGTTGCAGTCCAGCAGCGACCTGCGCGCCGTGCAGGAGCTTTTGGGCCACGCCAACATCAGCACGACGCAGGTTTACACGCGGCTGGATTTTCAGCACCTGGCCAAGACCTATGACGCGGCGCATCCCCGGGCGAAGTTGAAGAAATGATGCGGCAGTGCTGTCTAAACCGCAGCTTTTGTAAAGCGCCAAAAATCACTTAAAAATACGTTTATAATAAATTTTATTAATAAAATAGATGATTAATTAAACTTTTACGATATATTATAAATAGCATAATAATGTTATTGTTTGACGGCCTTATTGGCTGAAAATTCAATGACAATAAATTCAAACACATTTAATCCATCGGCATGAAGTCCCTGCGTCTCAAACCTGGCAAAGAGCGTTCTCTCCTGCGCCGCCACCCGTGGGTGTTTGACGGCGCCGTTGCCAAAGGCGGCGGTGACTCAGGCGAAACGGTTCGCATCGAATCGCACGAGGGGCAGTTTCTGGCCTGGGCAGCGTTCAGTGCGGCGTCCAAAATTCGCGCGCGGGTGTGGAGTTTTGACGAAGCCCAGCGCATCGACGCGCCATTCATAGTGGCCGCTTGCGCCGCAGCGGTGGCGGCGCGTGCCCGGTTTGACATTCCGAGCGACGCCATGCGCCTGGTGCATGGTGAATCCGACGGCTTGCCTGGCTTGATCGTCGACCGTTATGGCGACACCCTGGTCGCGCAATTCTTGAGCGCTGGCGCCGAAAAATGGAAACCCGTGCTGGCCGATGCCCTCCTGGCCGCCACTGGCCTCACGCGGCTCTACGAACGTTCCGACGCCAGCAGCCGCGCCCTGGAGGGCTTGCCCGCGGTCACGGGCTGGTTGCAAGGGGGCGGGTTGCCGGGTGGCGCGGCGCCCAGCGCGCCGGGGGCGGGCGGTGCCGCGCCGACCGAGCTCATCCTGCATGAAAACGGCTGGCAACTGACCGTCAACATCGCCAGGGGCCACAAAACCGGGTTTTACCTGGACCAGCGCGACAACCGGCGCAAGTTTTTTGACACCGTGCGGCGCCTGAAACTCAAGAACGTGTTGAATTGTTTTTCATATACCGGCGGGTTCACGGTGGCGGCGTTGGCCGGCATGCAGGCGGCCGGGGGGACGGTCGCGAGGACGGAGGGGGTGGAGGCCGGCCATGTCACGTCGATCGATTCCTCCGCCCCGGCCCTCGAAAAGGCCGCGAAAAACGTCGAATTGAACGGTTTCAACCTCGGCCAAACCACCTTCATGGATGCCGATGTCAACGCTTCCTTGCGGCAGTTTCTGGAGCAGGGTCGAAGTTTCGACGCGATCGTGCTCGACCCACCCAAGTTTGCGCCCACTGTCGCCCACGCAGAGCGAGCCGCCCGGGCCTACAAAGACATCAACCGGCTGGCCTTCAAATTGCTGGCGCCGGGTGGGGTGTTGTTCACCTTCTCCTGCTCGGGCGGCATCAGCGCCGATCTATTCCACAAAATTGTCGCCTCGGCCGGGGCCGATGCAGGGGTGGACGGTTACATCACCGAACGCCTGGGCAGCGCCCCGGACCACCCCATGACGGTCAATTTCCCGGAAGGCGAGTACCTCAAGGGCCTGGTCGTACTTCGCAAATGAACGGCGGTGGCATTTGGCGCCTGGCCGCTTGAATTGAGGACTAAACTCCCCACCTGGTGGGCGCCATTGCCGACCCAATGCGAGACCCCCATTCATCATGAGTTTGATCCCCGCCACCATCCTGACCGGTTTCCTGGGTTCCGGCAAAACCACATTGTTGAAGCGTGTGCTGCAAGAAGCCCACGGCCAGAAAATCGCTGTGATCGAGAACGAATTTGGCGAAGAAAACATCGACAGCGACATTTTGGTGTCAGAGACCAAGGAGCAGATCATCCAGATGAGCAATGGCTGCATCTGCTGCACCATCCGCGAAGACCTGCGCGGCGCCCTGCGTGACCTTGCCGAGAAAAAACGCAAAGGCGAGCTCGACTTTGACCGCGTCGTCATCGAAACCACCGGCCTGGCCGACCCCGGCCCGGTGGCACAGACCTTCTTCATGGACGACGAAATCGCCGAAAGTTACCTGCTCGATTCCATCCTGACGCTGGTCGATGCCAAACACGCCGCCGGCCAGTTGAATGACCGCCAGGAAGCGCGCCGCCAGGTCGGTTTTGCCGACCAGATCTTCATCAGCAAGACCGATTTGGTGGCCAAAGACGAAGTCGATGCGCTGATGCACCGCCTCAAACACATGAACCCGCGCGCGCCGCAAAAAGCCGTGCATTTCGGCGAAGTGGCGCTGTCTGAAGTGTTTGACCTGCGCGGCTTCAATTTGAACGCCAAACTCGACATTGACCCGGATTTCCTCAAGGAAGAGGGCCATGACGACCATGAGCATGACCACGACCACGGCGATCACGACCACGGCCACGATGGTCACGACCACAGTGCGGGTGAACACTGCGACCATCCTTCCCACGCCAAGGAACCCGGTGAACATGGCCATGGCCACCACCATCACCACGACGACGACGTGAAGAGTTTCGTCTTCAGGTCCGAGCGCGCCTTTGACGCCGCCAAACTTGAAGACTTCCTGGGCGCCATCGTCAACATTTACGGCCCGCGCATGTTGCGCTACAAAGGTGTTTTGCACATGAAGGGCACCGACCGCAAGGTGATTTTCCAGGGTGTGCACCAGTTGATGGGCAGCGACCTTGGGCCGCCTTGGGCCGCCGATGAAAAACGTGTCAACAAAATGGTTTTCATCGGCATTGATCTGCCCAAGGACATCTTCCTGCAGGGCATGGAGCAGTGCCTGGTACCTTGAGTGGCGCGGCATGGACTCCCAAATTGTCTTGATTTTGCAATTCCCGGGTTTTCGCGGCGGGAAGCCTGTACACTCGCGCGCCGGTGAAAAATCGACCAGGCGCCACACACATCCTTCATTTGCGTCCTGTGCGGGGCGTATAAAAACGAATGCGGGAAGAAATCTCCGCGCGATGGTTCGTTGGTTAAATTCAGGGGCGGTTCATTGGCCGCAATCGTGCCTGCGCAAGCGGCATTTGTCAGGAGAACACAAGTGAAAGCAGCAGTTGCCAAAGGCAAAATGGTGAAATCCAAATCGACGGTTAAACCTGCCGGCAAACCCGCCGCAAAGCCAAAAGCCGTGAAGTCCGTGGCCAAACCAGCCGCGAAACCAACGCCCAAACCCGCGCCCAAAGCGGCATCGCCCAAGCCCGTCAAAAAGGCCGTGAAACCGCTGGCCAGGCCTGCTGCCAAAGCCGCTGTCAAAACCGGCAAGAAAGCAATCAACCAACCGGTTGGCAAGAAGCCAGTCGCCAAAAAAGCCGCGGTAAAACCGGTGGCAAAGAGCGTCAAAGCGGAAACTCCCGCGCCAAAAGCGCTTCTGTCCGTCAAAACCAAAAAAGTGAACCCTGTTCTGCCCAAATCGAAACCCCCAGGCGGCAAACCCGTGGCCAAGTCTGTCGCTAAACCGGTCGCCAAATCTGTCGTAAAGACGGTCATCAAACCGGCGCCGAAAACCACCGCCAAGCCGCTGGCGCCTGCCGCGGCAGCGCCGCCGGTGGTGGCGCCGACGCCGGTTGGCGCCTACCCGGCCGTGCCGCAAAAGTCGGGACGCCCGTCGTCTCGTCTGGCCCAGCTTACGGTGCCGTCAATGGCCCAGTCCGTGGCATCAACCGCCGCCAAGTCCAGCTTCACGCAGTCCACCGCGTTGCCCTTGATCACGCCGCCCTTGGCCTCTGCTGTCAAGAAAGACCCGAAACTGGCAAACAACTGGAAATCCAAGACTGCCGAGCAATTGAGCGACTCGGAGTTGATCGCCATGCCGGATGCCGAGTACATGAACGACAAGCAGATGCAGGCGTTCCGCCTCAAGCTGCTCACGCTGCGCCAGGACATCCTCGACAGCGCAGGTTTAACCACCGAGCACCTGCGCGAAGACACGGTGGTCGTGCCCGATCCAGCGGACCGCGCCACCATCGAAGAAGAACACGCACTGGAGCTGCGCACGCGTGACCGCGAACGCAAACTCCTGAAGAAAATCGAACAATCGATCAACCGCATCGATACCGGTGACTACGGCTACTGTGACGAGACTGGCGAGCCGATTGGTGTCGGGCGGCTGATTGCGCGCCCGACGGCCACTTTGTCGCTCGAAGCGCAGCAGCGCCGCGAGCTCAAACAGAAGATGTTTGGGGACTGAGCCGGCGCCGGCCAGCCGCTGGTCTTGCTAAGATAGGCGCCAGCGACAGACCCGACCGATTGACCCGATCCTCGCGCCCGTATTCCGGACTGAACACGACACCGATGGCCACCAAAGACAACCCTGCAGGTTTGCTCTCCAAGGTGGCCAAGTTCGTCCGCAATCCGACCACCAACTGGTCGGATCTGGACAACCCGCCGTCCACCGATGCCGACAGCGGTTACAGCAAGCAGGCGCTCAAGGAAATGATTGAGCGCAAGCGGCAAAACGACTTCGTCAGAAAGCGTGAGTTTGACCAGCTGCGCAAACTGCGCAACCGCGATCCGGGCGCGCCAGCAGACGCTGCCGGGCGGCCGTCCTTCTATCAAAGCAGCATCGCTCCGTCGAATCTGGACGAGAGGGCGCATACCCTCAAGAAGATCGACGAAATTGAAGCCCAAATGTCCAAGCAGTGGTGGAAGGGCAAACAAACGGATGGCGCCGCGCCTGCGGGTAATTTTCCGGGGGCCGCACCAGACGCTGGCGCGGCGCCGCGCGCCGGTGCTTCACTATCGGCCCAGCGGCCAAGTGGGGGTGTGCCGTTGGCCCCAGACGGATTCGGCAAGACCCAGATGGCGGCTGGCCTGGACCGCGGGGATGCCGGGAAACGCAACAGTGTGTCGCAAACATTGGCGCCGAGTTACGAAGGCGCCACAGGGTTCTCCACCTCCAAATTGTTTGCCGAGGAGCTCAGTGACGATGCCTCCGATCCCGAGCTGGAAGAGGCTGCCATCCGGTTTGCCAATGGCGATAACGACGGCGCAGAGCGCGGCTTGCTCGACGCGCTCAGGAGCAGCGACGGAAAGAATCAATTTGCCGACCTGTGGGTTGCCGCCTTGTTCGACTTTTACCGTGCGACCAACCAGCCCGCCAAGTTTGACAGTCTGGCGCTGGACATTGCCGCCAAGGTCGGCCGCTCGGCGCCAGCCTGGATGTCGATGCTGGACCACCTGAACGCCAAGGTCGCCGAAGAAATCGAGCGCACCCAGCCCCAAGGGTTGCGGGCCAGGGCGATTTGGTCCAGTCCAGCAAGCTTGACATTGACGGCCATGGGCGAGTTGCATCTGGCGCTGGCCAACGCACCGAGTCCCTGGCTGCTCGATTGGAGCGAGTTGCAGGACATTCAACCCGACGCCTTGAAGACCCTGGCGATCCTGTTTGCCACCTGGTGCAACCAGCCAGTGCGCCTGCATTTTGAGGGCGGTGGAACCCTGGACCGGGTGCTGCGCG
>JANNYX010000110.1:0-3655 GCA_031410295.1 Rhodoferax sp. | reverse complement strand
TCGGCTTGACCGCTGCTCGTAACATGGTCGGCTTGACCGCTGCTCGTGCCATGGTGCGGCGTGACCGCCCCCCGTCAATGCAGTGCCGCTTCCCGCGCCACCAAGCGGTCCAGTTCGGCGCAAACGTCTGCCATACGGCCTGACATGACCATGCGCCCGACACTGGCGCGGGGTTGGCCGGGCTCTTGCAGCCAAATCACGCGCACCACGCTCGGGTTGGCGAGGCCGATTGGCTTTTGCGCAAGGGCTGGCGTGGTTGCCCGACTATGCAAATTCAGAGCGGAACCAGCCACCTGAATCTGGCGCAGGCTGGTGCGCTGCATCGGCAACACGGCGTTGACGGAACCCTGCGCAAACCAGCGCGCCATGCCGCCAATCAGGGTGTAGAAACTTGCCGGGCTGGTGAATGTCGAACGGCCAGTGCGGGCGTAAGAGCTTGCGTTCATTGCAGTGTTCCAATCACATCAACATGGTGTTTCGAATCAGACCGACAGCCAGGCCTTCGATTTCAAAGGCTTCGCCAGGCTCGACAACGATGGTCTGGTAGTCCGGGTTTTCAGGGTGCAGCTCGATCAAATGCTTGTTGCGTTTGAAGCGTTTCACGGTGACTTCATCGCCCAGCCGCGCCACCACGATTTGCCCGTTCTTGGCGTCTTTGGTGGCTTGTACCGCGAGCAGGTCGCCGTCCATGATGCCGGCGTCCCGCATCGACATGCCGCGCACTTTGAGCAGGTAGTCTGGTTTGCGCTGGAACAGGCTGTTCTCGACGTAATAGGTTTGGTCGATGTGTTCTTGCGCCAGAATGGGCGAGCCTGCAGCGACGCGGCCAATCAAGGGCAGTGCCAACTGGGCCAGACTTTGCAGCGGCAAGGAAAACTGCTTGAAACGCGATTCGTTGATGGCGCGCAAGGCGTCGCTCTTGAGCCGGATGCCGCGAGAGGTGCCGCTGACCAGTTCGATCACACCTTTGCGCGCCAGCGCCTGCAAATGCTCTTCGGCGGCGTTGGCCGATTTGAAGCCCAGCTCGGCCGCGATCTCGGCGCGCGTCGGCGGTGCACCGGTGCGGGCGATGGCGCTTTGGATCAAATCAAGGATCTGCTGCTGGCGTGCGGTGAGTTTCACCTGAAGGCTGGGCAAGTCAATCATGGGCGCTCCTGTAGTTCAGAATCTGGATGGTCGACAATTTGCGTTTAACCGGGTGGATGGGCAAGACCGGCAATGCCCGGGTTTGGGTTTGGGCTTGGGTCTTGGTGCATACACTGGGATCATCGTCAGCCTGTCTTAATATCCAGTAACTGTATTTTTAACCAGTTTTCATGTCAATGCAAGCGCTTTTTGATAATCTTTCTGAAAATAAGTCCAAAAAGCTGGTGGTATTGGGTATGGGCGGCACGATTGCAGGGACCGCCAACGCGGCCGCGACCGGTGCTGCAGGCGATGATGGCAACCTGGCCTACACCGCCGCGCAGCTGGGCGTTGAGGCGCTGCTGAAGGCACTTCCTGGCCGCGCCGATTTGCCGTTTGAACTGGTGTCCGAGCAGGTGGCGCAGCTGGACAGCAAAGACATGGATTTTGCGGTCTGGCGGGCGCTGGCTTTGCGGGTGCGCCATCACCTTCTACAACCTGATGTCACCGGCGTCGTCATCACCCATGGCACTGACACGCTGGAAGAAACGGCCTTCTTTCTGCTGCAGGTGTTACCCGCGGAATTGCTCAAGGCCAAGCCGGTCGTGATCACCTGCGCCATGCGGCCAGCGACCTCGCCCGACGCCGACGGCCCGCAAAACCTGCGCGACGCCCTGACGCTGGCTGGAGCACCGGCGGCGCAGGGCGTGATGGCCGTGTGTGCCGGGCAGATTCATGCCGCCCTCAACGTGCAAAAGGTGCACCCTTATCGGCTCAACGCGTTTGACTCGGGCGATGCCGCCAGCCTGGGGCAAATTCAGGGTGGCGCAGTTCAATGGACCGCGGTTGCGGCGACAGCAGCTTTTACGGCGTCAGCGGCGTTTACGGAGTCCGTGGCGCCTGCGGCGGCACCGCCGCAGGCGACTGTTGCAAGCCTGCTGCTAGATGACTTGACCGCTGCCACCGTTTGGCCACGCGTGGAAATTGTGATGAGCCACGCTGGCGCATCCGGGCTGCTGGTCGATGCCTTGCTTGCCAGCCCAAGCCCAAGCGCCGTCAAGGGCAGCCAGGCCAGCCCGTTGCGTGGCATCGTCGTCGCCGGTACCGGCAATGGCAGCGTCCACCAGGTGCTGGAAGCAGCGCTGGTGCGGGCGCAGGCTGCGGGTGTACGCGTGTGGCGCTCCACCCGCTGCGCCTATGGGGCAGTGCAGGCCGTGCCAGGCAGCCGGTTGCCCGAGGTGACGGCGCTAGCCCCCGCCAAGGCGCGGATTGCACTGATGCTGGCTCTGCTGCAACACGACCAGCGGCGTCGCTAGTCCAGCAGCCGACAGCATACTGCGGCCATGTTCACCGGCATTCAACTTTCGCCCTGGGCCTACCCCGTGCTCGAGATCATCCACATCACGGGTGTGGCCCTGATTCTGGGCAATTTGGTGCTGCTGGAGATGCGCGTCTTTGGCAAGGGCCAGGCGTTGCCGGTGGCGGATTTGTCGCGCCTGGGGCTGACGCTGGTGGGCATAGGTTTCGCCCTGGCGGCGTTGTCGGGCAGTTTGATGTTTGCCACCCAACCCAATGAGCTGCTGGCGAACCGGGCTTTCACCATCAAGATGGTGTTGTTAATGCTGGCCAGCATCAATGCCGTGGTGTTCCATTCGCGAAAATCACTGCAGAAACTCGATGGCACGGCCAAGGCGCTGATGGTGACGTCAACCCTGATCTGGCTCAGCGTGATCGCCTGCGGCCGCTGGATCGCCTATGCGTGACTTGCCTATGCTTGAGCCAAACCCGGCCCACCTGCCACCCGGTTTCAAGGCCCCATTCACCCACACTCGCAAGGAGATTGCCATGCAACGCCGCCACCTCGTCGCCACCACCCTGGCCCTGCCTTTGCTCCATCTGCCAAGACTGGTGTTCGCCCACCACGGCTGGAGTTCATTCGACCAGGAGCGCCCGATTTACCTGGAAGGCAAAGTCGTCAAGGCCAAATGGAGCAACCCGCATGCCGAGCTTGAAATTGAATTGCCGGCTGCCTTGACGCTGCCCGCCGACCTGGCTGGCCGCGCCCTCCCGGCGCAGGCGGCCCCGGTCGACGGCAAGGCGCTGCTGGCCAAAACCGTGGCGCCCACGCGCAAAGACCGCAAATGGGAGTTGGAGCTGGCGCCACTCACGCGGATGTCGGCCTGGAACGTGGCTGAGATCAAACCCGGCGCGCAAGTGGCCGCGGTGGGCTTCACCTTGAAAGATGAAAAAGGGGAGGCTGTGATGCGCGTCGAATACCTGTTCATCGCGGGCAAAACCTACGCGTTGCGCTCAGGTCCGGCCTGAATAAGTAAAAACTCAAAAAATCAATGACATAATCTAAATAAGGCCGTCTAATAATAACGTTAGTTTGCTATATATAATGTATAATATTTTAGATACTTTTCGACATAAAATCTATAATAAACGCGATTATGTCTGTTTTTGCGCCAATGACACCCAGGCTCAGGGTGACCACCTGGCTGCCTCGGTCAGCCAATACGCCAGCGTC